>CALDPJ010000397.1 GCA_937911795.1 uncultured Flavobacteriales bacterium
CGACGCGGTAACCGGAACCACTACTTTGCTTCGAAGCAAAGAAGACGCACATGACTACCGGTATTTCCCTGAGCCCGATTTGCAGCCACTGACTGTGAGTCGCGAGCATATTGAAGAAATTCGAAAATTGCTCCCCCCCCTGCCCGCTGAGCTGATCATCAAATACACCAGTGAAATGGGCTTATCGGATTATGACGCGCGCGTTCTGACCGAGAATAAATCCATTGCCCTCTATTTTGAAGAACTTGTGAGGCACACGAAGGAATATAAGTCGGCAGCAAACTGGATTATGGGTGATGTAAAATCTTACCTCAATCAGAACGGTATCAGCATAGAAGAATTTCCGCTTCCGGCGAAGAATATTGCTGAATTGATCGAAGCAATTAAAAGCGGTAAAATCAGCAACAGCGTAGCCAGCCAGAACGTATTTCCGGCGATGATTAAGTCACCTGACAAAACACCATTGGACCTCGCGCAATCGCTGAATCTGCTACAGGACAGCGACGAAAACCGACTTCAGGAGCTGGCGCAACAAGCGCTGGATAAATATCCGGATAAAGTCGCAGCGTATAAAGCGGGCAATAAAGGGCTGATGGGTTTGTTTATGGGTGAAGTAATGAAATTGTCCAACAGAACAGCTGACCCAAAAGCCACCAGTAAAATAATTCAATCGTTGTTAGAAAAATGAGAAAATCAAAAACCACTATGAAATACTCTATTATATTATTCGCTCTTGTTTTTGCTGCTTGCAACAATGTCAGTAACTCAAACGAAGGGATTTCCGGGGAGCTGGAAAACGGCGGCGGCCAGACCATCGTTCTGAATCACATTCAGAATAATTCAACCAACGTACTCGATTCAGCACGCATTGAGGAAAACGGAAGTTTTGCATTTTCGGTCAGACCAGGTTCACTGGATTTTTACACACTCGTTCTGAACAATCAGCAAATCGTTCTTTTAACCGACAGCACCGAAAACATCCGAATCACAGGAGATGCAGAAAATCTATTGGACACTTATGATGTTTCGGGTTCTGAGCATTCAAAAATTCTGCGTGATTACTACGCCGGTTCAAAAGAGTACAGACATCGCCTTGACTCCATTCAACAAGCCTTTCAGGCCGTAGCGCAAGCCGGAGATCCGCAAAAGCAACAGGAATTAATCGCCGGTTTTGAAGAAACCCGGGGTGAGTATCAGAAATACCAGATTTCATTTCTTGAACAACACAGCAATTCACCGGCTGCCATTTCTATTCTTGGAGAGCTTAATCCGGAAGAGAATCTGGAAATATTCAAGAAGGTACAGAGCGGAATTGCAGATGTATTTTCTGACCATCTCTACTACAGCATGCTCAGTAATCAGATTGCAGAA
Organism: uncultured Flavobacteriales bacterium; assembly: GCA_937911795.1. GTDB lineage: Bacteria > Bacteroidota > Bacteroidia > Flavobacteriales_D > SKUL01 > SKUL01. The sequence continues at coordinate 1,372 of CALDPJ010000397.1, forward strand.
GCAGAGAAAAAACTGGCCTCTACTGCAAATCTGCAGCCTGGAAAACAAGCCCCTGAAATTGAATTGCCTAATCCTGATGGAAAAGTTATTCCGCTTTCTTCGTTGCGTGGAAAAGTGGTATTGATTGATTTCTGGGCTTCGTGGTGCAAGCCTTGTCGCAGAGAAAATCCGAACGTGGTAAAGATGTACAACGAATACGTAGCCGATGGTTTTGAGATCTACGGCGTTTCTCTGGATCGCGACAAAGATAAATGGGTACAGGCCATTCAACAGGATGGTTTAACCTGGCCTCAGGTTAGTGACTTGAAATTCTGGAATAGTGCGGCGGCGCAACTGTATAGCGTCAGCAGCATACCGCACACTGTATTAATTGATCGCGACGGGAAAATTATTGCCACCGGACTGCGTGGTCAATCATTGGAAGCCAAGGTAAAGGAAAGCCTGGCGAGCTAATGCTCGTTTGACTCCTTCTCAAATTCAGGCTCGATTGAACTTTCCGGAGTTGAGTTTTGATGGTAATTTTCCTCAGATAAATTTTCGACCCCTGAGTCGCTAAAATTGAACAGATCTAAAATATATTTTGCCTCGGACTTTCATCTCGGCGCTCCGGATTTTGAAAAAAGTCTGATCCGCGAGAAAAAAGTTGTTGCCTGGCTCGACCAGATCAAATCCGATGCTGCAGAAGTATTTTTAGTCGGTGATGTCTTCGATTTCTGGTTCGAATACAAAACGGTGGTTCCCCGTGGCCATGTGCGCCTGCTCGGCAAAATAGCAGAGCTGACCGACGCAGGAATACCGGTCCATTTTTTTATCGGAAACCACGACATGTGGGTGTTTGATTATCTACCAAAAGAAACCGGAGTAATCGTACACAAAGAACCGATACAGCGCACCTTTGGCTCCAAAAGGTTTTTCATTGGCCACGGTGACGGACTCGGACCGGGCGACCACGGATACAAGTTCATCAAGAAGGTTTTTCGAAATAAGGTATGCCAATGGTTGTTTGCCCGGCTACATCCGAATCTTGGAATTGGTATGGCTAATTTTTGGAGCAAAACCAGCCGGTCGCACACTGGAGATGGTGATCGTAAATTTCTTGGCGAAACAAACGAATGGCTGGCCATTTACTCCAAAGAGATTCTGAAGGAAAACCATTTCGATTACTTCATATTCGGTCATCGTCATTTGCCCATGGAAATCCGCGTTGGTGAAAACAGCCTGTATATGAATCTGGGCGACTGGATCAATCACTTCACTTATGCTGTTTTCGATGGAGAAAATTTGAAGATGCATACCTTCGGAAAACCTCCTGTAAAGTTGGTTTAGTGGTCCGATCACCAGTTCCAACACAACTCTTATTTTCTGTTGAAGCACCCTACAAAAAAAGCCTTCCCCGGTTGGAGAAGGCTTTTCTATAGGATTCTGTTTCAGAATTATTTTGTCACAATGAATTTTCCGGTTTCTCTTTCTCCGCCTGCTTCAAGTACCAGAATATAAGTTCCGGCCGTTAAACGTGCGGCATCGAACGACAATTTATGCTCCCCTACGGGCAGGTTATTGCGGTCGATGTTATGAACCATTTTTCCATTGATGGTAAAAATACTTACCCGAACATCTTCTGGATTATTCAGTTTGAATTCTACCCATCCCTGAGTATTCATCGGATTCGGGAAAATAGTCAGGTTGCTCAATACAGGAAGATCCCCCAAGTTACCCGGAACATTATCATCAATACTCGTATTTGGCTGAAAATAATCGCCGTTATTAAAAATACCACGTCCATGAGTACCCGCATAGATTATTTCTGAGTTTGTTACTTCCCATGCTTCACGGTATTGCTGACGTAAATCCAAAACAGGAACGCGATCCATCATTCCGCCGTTTTCTTCTATCCAGGTATCACCGCCATCATTGGTTCTGAAAATTCCGACTTCGGTTCCTATTACGATCACATCCGGATCGTGCTTAGCGATGACACATGAATATACAGGCATCCTGTTGAGCGGAGCATCAATATTCCAAATACTACTAAATGTATTTGCAGAGGTCGCACTGGCTGCATTCATAGACACCAGTACTTTATCTGTTGTTCCGTATTGCATTCTTGTAACAACCACCATTTCAGATGCCGGTTCAGCATCCGGTCCACCAGTTCCCTCAGAATAATCAACAGCGATATCACTTATAGGAGCCCCGCCAGAAATTAATGTTTGCGTAGTTAGATTTTCGAGATCTTCAGTGTGGTAAACCTGATTAAAGCCGGAAATCCGGGTAAGGCTTCCATTGACAGTTCCAACATAGAGATGATTCCTATCGGGAGACCATTCAAGACAGTTAACCATTCCGCTGATATTTGCCACATTCCAGTATTCAGGTTCTATTGTGGTATTGAGCACATCGCGTGTCACATATATTCCCTGCCCGTTCCCGAAACCAACCACAAACAATGATTGAACCGGGTCTATTAGTAATAAGGAATCTCCATAAAAGGTAGATGAAGTTTGAGTTATAATCGTATCCTCAACCTCTTCGGTGAGATAAGTATATGTTGTGTCATAGAAATATTCTGTACTGAAGTCAACAATCGTGTCAGTTATTTCGCACAGAAGGGTATCCTGATATACTACAATTGTGTCGAGATGAACACAGAATAATTCGCCCATAAATAAATTACAGGTATCAATAAAAGTTGTATCGAGCGGAAGATTGAAAGTGTCGCAATCCTCAATATAGGTTGTATCAATAGGTGTTAATACAGAATCTACCAGTTCTATATCTATAATTGTTTCTGTGGTATCAATGAACACGAAAAAAGTAGTGTCGTTAACAAAACCTTCCTGATAGTAATACATGTTTTCCTCAAGTTGCGTCCAAAGTTCTCGTTGGTCTGAAACAGAATGATGAAGAATCCATGTGCCCGCAGGTACGTAACCCAGAGTAACCGTTCCATCTTCCCACTCCTCTTGCTGAGGAACGAAATTAGAATAGAGCGTATCTACTTGCCACATGGTACCGCGGGTAGAGTATGGGTCATTTTCTGTTTCTACCAATCGAACATTCGTTGTAAAATCACCGGATTGGGCCAGGGGTGAAATATTTTCACCGAATTCACCGCCCAGTGATCGTAAAACATTACCATTCTGACTGGACCCAATTACCATGGATGGTCTAACGAATGAAATTTCACAATCGAATCCATCTCCTCCAAATAACTCGACACCATTATTCGGACTCACGCCTAATTGATTTTGATATAGCGTTCCGTTATCCTGTGTTCCACCAACAGTTCTGTCATCGTTGGAGTGGGCAATCCCATAGAATTGGGTGGTTACATATCCTTGGTTAACGGGAAAGAACATAGGCAGATTCGAAGTTGCCATGTTATTTGAACGGAAAAACCCTCCATCCGTAGCGGCATAAAATACATTGTTAGAATCCCAAACAAAGAAGTGAATATCAGGGTGTACTGCAAACGGATTGATATAGTTTGTGGAATACACACTGCGCTGTTCCCAGTTTGCAAGAGCAGGTGTGTTTCCTGTTATAGTATGGCTGTATATGATTAATCCACCAATAAATATTTGCTTAGGATTGAGAGGGTTTACGACGATTGCACAATCCCATACCCCTTGTCCGCCGGGTCCACCGAATGGCTGGAAAGGTGTCATTGGATTAGTTGTAACATCCTGCGCAATCCGATACCAGGTTTCTCCCCTGTCAAAAGAGGCTACAACACCTTTCAAACTTTGGTTGCTATTTACAGCAACAGCATAGAGATAATCTGCATCTGATGGTGCGATCGCAAATTCGATACGGGCATTATTCTGACCCGCACCGAGTATATTCGGACCTCCGTTAACGAGAGTTTGATTATTAAAATTAGTAAAGATTTCGCCCCCGTCTGTAGACATATAGCCCACATTTCCAATAGAAGCAAGAATTACCTGACCGTCTTTAGATATATGAACATCTTCACAGGGTAAAGCATTTTGTGGCAAAGTGGCCGGTCGATCTTCCAGATCTTCATTACCATTACCATGAATGTATATATCCAATCCGCGATTATGTGCAATCCAAAGTTTCTCGGGATTATTCGGATCAACAACAATTGCATCTACAGTAATCCAGTCTGATTGCGTATTAAGTGGGGATGGAGAAAACACATTTTCCCAGTTCTCTCCGGACGCATCAGTTGATCGCCATACTCCCCCTCCGACAAAACCGGCAGTACCGGCTCCACTCCATGGAAAATATTCGTGCTGTGAGCCTGTACCAATGTAATAGATTCCACTCCCGGTACGGGCAATGGAGGTAATCATCATGTGCTGATAAAAATCCGGGTGTTTATTAAACGAATTAACCGGTTCCCAGTTATTTCCACCGTTGAAAGACTGCCATAGACCTCCTGATACACCACCACCAATCAGATGACTATCATTCTCCGGATTAATCCAGATTGCCCGGGATCTTCCTCCGATGTTATCTGGCCCCAGAGAGTTCCACTCCATATCGTTATCCCTTCCCTTTTTGTCAGAGTACCGCTTCAGTGCACGACGGGTTTCCATTATATCTTCATGCTCAATTTGGCCGGTGAAGTAATTCTTCTTCATTTCCCACTGCACCTGCATTGCCCCGTGCGCATCATATTGCATATGTGCCCTGGCACTTCGAGGCTTATAAATGGCTACGTGGTCAGTGTTTCCAAAAGGATTCCACATAGTAAAGATGAGTGCAAAGGTCGCGATCCCACCAGTTGTAACGAGTAACAGTTTCTTCATTTTGATTTGTTTTCTATTTCGCAACTATTTGTTTTTCAAAAATTTGTCGGTCATTCAATAAAATTTAAACGACCGTGCCTCAAACAAGGCCTGAAAATTACGAATTTTAAACAGGTTTCGTGACTCAAACCTTTTGCAAACTATGCAATTTTTTACACTTCTTAGATTTAGAACAGGTGTTTTTCGGCGTGATACGATGATCGGACCAGCGGACCGCTTTCGACAAAACGGAATCCCAACTCCAATCCCAGAGTTTCATATTCTTTGAAAATTGCCGGGGTAACAAATTCTGCAACAGGCAAATGACTTTTTGTCGGCTGTAGGTATTGACCGAGGGTTAGAACATCCACCCCAACACTGCGCAGATCCTGCATGGTCTCTACCACTTCTTCCTGCTTTTCTCCTAATCCTAACATGACACCTGATTTAGTTTTCATCCCAGCTTTTTTTAGCCTACGAAGCACTTCAAGGCTTCTGTCATACTTTGCCTGAATGCGTACTGCTTTGGTCATCCGTCTTACGGTTTCGAGATTATGGGAGACAATCTCAGGAGCTACATCAATGATTCGCTGCAAATTATCCCATTTCCCGGCAAAATCCGGAATTAATGTTTCCAATGTAGTTTCTGGTGATAACTCCCGAATTTTCTGAACTGTTTCGGCCCATATAATTGAACCACCATCCGAAAGGTCATCCCGGTCAACAGACGTAATTACGGCATGTTTCACTTTCATAAGTTTCACAGATTTAGCCACCCGCAGCGGTTCAAATGCATCTACCCCTTCCGGCTTTCCGGTAGCTACGGCGCAAAATCCGCACGAACGGGTGCAGATATTGCCAAGTATCATAAAAGTTGCCGTTCCCGCCCCCCAACATTCACCCATATTGGGGCAATTTCCACTTTCACATATGGTGTGTAACTTATGTTCTGAAACAATATCGCGAACTTCTTTATATGCCTGACCTGTGGGAAGTTTTACACGCAACCATGCCGGCTTTCTGCTTCTTTCTACCTCTCCAATCACCTCTTTCATTTAGTTTTGTTGTATTTTTTTCCAAACATCAGGCTGATGTAAAAATTCAGGAAGAATTGCCGGTTTTCAGATCCTTCAAGTGCCATAATCGGAATTTTTTTACCATAGCCGTCAAAAGCAACGCCTGCCTCAAGCGCTTTCACCCCGGTCTTATTATTCGAATACTCGAAGAACAATCCGAAATTGGCATGAAGTCCCGGATGAAACACAACTTCTCCCCAACCCATTAATCCTGAAGCCCGGCCGTAAATATCTTCGTGGTAATGCTTGTTAACATCATAGCGTTCAACGTTAATAGTACGGGAGGTTGAAGTAGGCCCGTCTCTTAATATTTCGAGATAGACCGGCTTAGCCAGACCCAGAGAAGGTCCGATTGACCATGAATAACCTACCTCCACACCATTTTTCCGCAATTTATCGCTCAACACTTTCTTATAGCCCCAGGAAGGACGAACTACGTAAAACGAAAATTGCTTACCATAAAAGTACCCACGGGCATCCTCGTAAAATGGGTTGAAACTTTTTACCTGCTTGTGGCTGTTGATGCCAACGATTTCCAGCTTAAGCCTTCTGGCTTTAAAGGCGGTTCTATTTTTCTGTATGTTGAAATTCAGGCCCCACCCAGCAGTGTGTATATTGATGCCTCCATACCATTGGTGCTTGTATATCACCATGGTTTCATCATAAATAGTTTCCTGGGCTACGGCAGATACACCTGAACCCAACATCCACAACATTACTATTAATTTAAACCCTTTTTTCATGAGAAATACCTCACAAAGTTATACATTAAAGGTCAAAAACCGACATTTGCCATCTATGACAACAGCAACTATAAAGTATCTCGGAAATTTAAGGACCGAATCTCTGCATCACGAAAGTAATTCGACGATTTTTTCGGATGCTCCAAAGGACAACAATGGCAATGGTGAAAATTTTTCACCAACAGATCTTACCGCCGTTTCATTGGCTTCCTGCATGCTCACTGTGATGGGGATTAGTGCCGCAAAAAAGGGATATAATTTCACAGAGGCTTCTGCCACAGTTCAAAAAACAATGGGCACAGCACCGAGAAGAATTGTTCGACTGGAAATTCAGGTTAGGGTAAAAGATGAAGCGTATACGGATGAGCAGAAACACTCGCTGAAACAGATTGCAAAAAAATGTCCGGTTGCGCTAAGTCTGCACCCGGACATCGTTCAGGAAGTATATTTTGAATTCTATCAATAAAGACAGATCCTTTCGATCGAAGGAAAGCTGAATATTATCCTTTGCAAAGAAAAAGGGAGTCTGAGCTTTTCGGATAAAAACAAACCGGATTACCCGTTGTCCGCAGGATTATTATACTCAATGCTGCTGTATGCCGCGCAGGCTTTCTTTTGTGAACTGCACGACGACATTAGGGCACCTGCAACAAGAATAACAGCAAGAATGGATTGAATACGTTTCATGGATATTTTGTTTTGAGTATCTGTAAAATTAGGAATAAGTCGCAAACTAAATGATTTCACTTTACGTTTCTGATCTGATCCGGAATATTTATTCACAATCATTTCTAAATGTATCTGGCTTGTATAACGGGATACTTTCGGAAAGGTTATGTTTATTGATCAAAATTTGTTCCACGATATAATGTCGTTTCAAAAACACCTGCTGCTGCACATACTTCTACTCCTTTTGGTTCTGGCTCCCGGCATCTCTTTGGGACAGGATAAATATACATTGGAAATCATTGATAAAGAGGGCGGTCTCCCCGGTGATGTCATTCGATTTGAAACTTTTAAACAATACGCTCAACGCTATTTCTGGCTTCAGGATATGCAGTACGAGATGTTCAGAAGGGGATATCTGTCCTTTTCTGTAGACAGCATCTTAGAGCGGAAGCGGGTATGGATAGCCTATGTTCATTCAGGCGAAAAATTTTCATGGGCCAAACTCGGCCGGGGAAACCTGGATGAAGAAACACTGGGACGGATACAGTTCCGCGACAAGATTTTTTTTGAACGCACTTTAAACCCCGGACAGGTAGCCGAACTTTTCAAAAGCATCTTAGAGCATTCAGAAAACACAGGCTATCCTTTTGCAACGGTAAGGCTCGACAGTATCCAAATGGAGGACAACCACCTGCAGGCCGTTCTTCATCTTGAAAAAAACCAGTTTATTCAGATTGATAGTCTGGTCGTAAAAGGAACTTCTAAAACTCATCCCACGTACTTTACCAATTATCTGGGCATTAAACCGGGCATGCCCTACAACGAACAATCCATATCAACAGCCGATGCCGAACTTGCGGATCTGGCATTTGTAACAACCTTCCGCGGCTCTGAGGTAGTTTTTACCGATAAAGACACGAAGGTGATTCTCTATCTCAACGACAAAAAAGCCAGTAGATTTGACGGGATTCTGGGTTTACAACCTGATGATGTTACCGGTAAAATCGGGATCACCGGTGATGTTAAACTTGCGCTGCAGAATGCTTTCAAAAGAGGCGAAACGATTTCATTTAACTGGCGCAGATTACAGACTGCCACTCAGGACATCGATGTAGCCTTCGCTTATCCTTATCTTTTCAACACCCCCTTTGGAGCAGATTTGGGGTTTTCTCTTTATCGGCGCGACACCTCTTTCGTGCAGATAAATGCACATGTTGGAGTTTCCTATCTATTCAGCGGAAGAAGTTACGTTAAAGTATTTTTCGAGCCGCATCAATCAAATGTAATCTCAGAAAGTTTTTTACCCGGCGACGGGCTCGCCAATTCCAGCGCTTCACTTTTCGGGCTGGAGCTGAATTCTCACCGGTTAAATTATCGTTTAAATCCGGTTCGGGGATATTCCATCAACTTAAGGGGTGCTGCCGGAAACCGAACCATTCGGAAAAACCCGGCGTTCGACGAGGCCTTTTATGACGATATTCCACTTAAATCAGTGCAGTGGACAGGCAATATGCGTGCACAACTTTTCACTCCGCTCTCTCCCCGAAACACCATTCTCTTCGGAATAAACGGAGCTATTGTGCAAACAGCCAGCATGTTCCGTAATGAAGTGCACCGCATCGGCGGGATGCAAACCATCCGAGGATTCGACGAAGAGTCTATTTTCGCTTCTGCCTATAGCATCTTCACATTAGAATACCGGTTTCTACTCGAACAAAACTCTAATATTTTCGCCTTTTTTGACGGAGGGTGGTATGAACTAGATTTGCGGGATAGTTATATTAAAGATATTCCGTTCGGCTTCGGACTTGGAATCAGTTTTGAAACAGGCGCAGGAATTTTCTCATTAACGTATGCGCTGGGTCGACAAATGGACAACCCGATTTTATTGCGTGCAGGTAAAATTCATTTCGGATTTGTTAGTTTCTTCTAAGCCTTACCTTTGTAATATGTACAGCCGACTCATTTTAATTGTTTTTCTTCTCAGCTTCGGCTTAATTTCCAAAGCCAGTGATCCGGTGCGGAACCATTCCGGCATGGTGAGTTTCCTTACAGAATATCTCAACATTAAATACCAGCATCACCAGTTTAATGAATTTTTGTACGTGGCCGTTAAACAGCAGAAAATGTTCTTTATCGTCGACAATCAAGTTGTCGCTGAATATAAAATATCTACCGCCGAAAATGGACTTGGATCTTCCTCCGGAAGTAACAAAACTCCATCCGGTCTTCATATCATACGGGAGAAAGTTGGAGCAAATGTTCCGCTGGGTGGTATTATAAAGGAGAAGGTGTATACCGGTACAATTTCGAAGATCGAACCGAAACCTGTTTCACTGGGAACCGATATCATCACCTCGCGGCTGTTTCACCTAAGTGGCATGGAGCCCGGTATTAATAAAAATAGTCCGAATGACTCATACAGTCGTGGTATAATGATTCATGGCACACCAGAGGAAGGTTTGATCGGACAACCCGTATCTCATGGCTGCGTGCGAATGTTGAATGACGACATCATGCAGCTTTACGATCGGATAAATACCGGCACTTTTGTTGTGATACTTAACAACTAAAATTCCCTGCCGCATTCAGTACTAACGGAAAAATCCGACAGAAATGAGCGGTCAGGCTTTCGTCAATAATGGTTAAACTTGCAATGTTATCAATTCGAATAATGAATCGCTTCAAGCGCACGCGCTCCTCGTTTAAGAATCATCATTACTCTTCACTTCTGGTGGGATTAATATTGATTTTGACCATCACCGGTTGCAGTTCCAAAAAGTCAGTGGTTTTGGAGAACTATTCTGACATGTATAAGAAGGAGGAAATTCAGATACGCAGTAACCACACGATGTATCATCCGGAAGCCGATTTAACCACTTTCTACCTGAGAATTGCAGCCGCTGATCTCAAGTATGTAAAGAACAACGACGAACTAAAAACTTCTGCAACTACAGTAATTAATCTGAAAGCTTTCCCGGCAGACCCTGCGTTACACCGCGCAGTAGACAGTATAGTCGTTCGATTGAATGGCGTGGAATCAGGCAGTGAGCACACGTATCTACATACGGCGATAAATCTGCAGTTACCGGACGGGTATGAGTTCCGGGCCATCATGAAAATCACCGATGTAAACAGCGGAAAATCTCAAAGATCTACCTTCAGAATAGATAAGACCTCCAAAAACAGCCGGGAGAATTTTCTGGTCTTTCAGACCGATAAACGTCTTCCCATATATGACAATTACATTACCCGTCCCGGACGATTGCGTATCAAAAACAATCGGGCAAAAGATATGACTGTGCGGTATTATAAACGATACTTTCCGCTACCTCCTCCGCCTTTTTCGAGTTACTCACCCCCACCCTTTCAATACAAAGCAGACAGCACTTATACCTTACGTGCTACACCAGATTTTTCAATTCTCGAAGCAAATCAATCAGGATTTTATCACGTAACCATTGATGACGATCAAAAAAATGGCTACACTCTGTTTACTTTTCCTGATCCATTTCCGTATGTCGGAACGACGCAGCAAATGTTTGAAGCCATCCGCTATCTGACTACTGAATGGGAGTATCGCGAAATGAAACAAAAAGGAAATGTACGCGAAGCAGTGGAACAATACTGGCTGGATTTTGCTGGCTCAAAAAACAAGGCCCGAGAAATGATTGAACTGTATTACAGTCGTGTGGAAGAAGCCAACCTCTTTTTCACCTCCTATGTAGAAGGCTGGAAAAGTGACCGTGGTTTGATTCACATCGTTTACGGCCCACCGAATGTCATTTATAAAGGAAGCAACTCCGAAACGTGGATTTATGGCGAAGACAAAAACGTTATGTCCTTATCCTTTACTTTTGTCAAAGTGATCAATCCTTTTACAGACAATGATTATCGATTAGAAAGAGATGAAAATTTCAAAGCATCGTGGTACAGGGCCATTGAAAGTTGGCGCAACGGAAGAATTTATGCAAATTAACCCCGAACCATCCTTCACGGATTATGTTTTTGGCACCAGACCTGTTTTGGAAGCACTGGAGAGCGGAAAGGAAATCAATAAAATTCTGGTTCTGAAAGGAGCACACGGAGAGAATACCACCAAAATTCTTCAGTGGGCACAGCGACAACAGATTCCGCACCAAAAGGTGCCGATGGAAAAGCTGAATAAAATCACGAAAAAGAATCATCAGGGGGTTATTGCTTTGCTGTCTCCGATTCACTATGACAAGCTGGATGTTGTTGTGCCGGAATTATTCGAACAAGGAGCGAATCCATTGGTACTGGTGTTGGACCAAATAACCGATGTAAGAAATCTCGGTGCAATCTGCCGGTCAGCCGAATGTATGGGCGCTCAGATTATTGTAATCCCGGAAAAAGGTGGAGCTTTAATTAATTCGGATGCTGTTAAAACTTCTGCAGGGGCAATTTTCAACCTTAAGATCTGCAAAGTTCCCGATCTGGTTTCTTCGGTAAAATTTCTAAAGAACAGCGGTCTGCATGTTATCGCCTGTACTGAAAAAGGAAACAAGATGCTACATGAAGCAACATTTTCTGATCCGGCGGTCATACTGCTTGGATCAGAGGATACCGGAATTACTCCTGAACTGATGAAACTGGCGAACCAACAAGTGAAGATTCCGATGACCGGTAAGACACAATCACTAAATGTTGCAGTGTCTGCAGGAGTAGTTTTGTACGAGTGTATCAAACAACGATCGGTCGTTGAAAACTAAAGAAAATCTACATTGGTGGCTGCTGGCTATTATACTGCTTGTTGCTACCATCTTACGACTCTATAATCTCGATTACTCTTACTCAAACGATGAACTTTCGGCACTTTCGCGGCTGGAATTCGACAGCGTTCAGGATGTCATTGTAAAAGGAATTATGGTCGATGGTCATCCGGCTTTCGTTCAATTATTGCTCTACTTCTGGACCCAACTTTTTGGAGATACAGAAATCGCCGTCCGGCTGCCTTTTGTCTTCTTTGGAGTTGGTTCGGTAGCGATGATTTATTTAGTGGCAAGAGAGTGGTTCCATGAAAATACTGCCTTGATAACTGCGGCAGCAGTAGCAGGTTTGCAGTTCTTTATTATGTACAGCCAACTCGCAAGGCCATACAGTCCCGGCTTATTTTTCACCTGGGCTGCAGCTTATTACTGGACGCTCGTCCTTAAAGGGAAAGGCTCCTGGATGAAGGCCATTTTTGGAGGGATATCAATTGCACTGGCCATGTACACCCATTACTTCAGCTTTATGCAGGTGATGATCATGGGTGGAATCGGATTGGTGTGGGTGAATCAACAAAATAAACATTACTATTTTACTGCTGCACTTGTGGCACTTGCTTTATGGATTCCTCATGTCTCAATAACCTTCGGTCATCTTAGTTTAGGGGGTGTAGGATCGTGGTTAGGCGCGCCGGAAAGTGATTTCTTATGGAAGTTCATACTAGCTCTTTCTAACGATTCCTACTTCATCCTGATTCTTTTTGTGATGATTTTAATCGCAGGAGTCATGACGCGACGGAGCATAGAGTTTACCCGATGGCATACAACCAGTCTGTTGTTGTTTTTTATTCCCTTCGGCATCGGTTTTAGTTATTCCATTTTGGTCAATCCGGTGTTGCAGTTTTCTACATTAATTTTTGCGGCTCCGTGCCTGCTCATGTTTTTGTTCTCTTTTCTGAAAAATGAAGTCCCGAAAAAAACCACTACCATATTGGTTATCGGCATATTAGTGAGCACAACTTTAAGTACTGTTGCTGTAGCTAAATATTACTCTACCGAAAATTTCGGTGTCTTTCGGGAACTTTCGGAGAAGTTGACTCTTTGGGAGGAAAGGTTCGGAGCAGAAAACATTACAAACATTTCGCATGTAAACAGTCCGTACTACCTCCAATACTATCTCGACAGAATCAACAGCGATGTAACATTCCGGATGCACGATGTGGATAGCGATAGCAGTAAAGTGCATCTGAAAAATATAATCGAAACAAGCACCACTCCGTTTTTGGCATTTGCGTGGTCTACACATTATGTTCCGCTGGAGATTTATGAAATAATCCGAAGAGAATATCCAAATATGGTGGATGCCGAATACCATTTTAATTCAGGGGTTTACTTATTCAGCAAAGAGGGAACCGATGAACGCCAGGTCCTTTTTGCATTTGATGCCAGCAATTCGGAAAAAACGGGTTTAATTGAAGGTTTTGATTCACAAAAAGAAGTGACCGATAGTTTGGGTTGGAGGTATCATATAAATCCGGCAGACGAATATTCCTGGAGCTTTAATTCAACGATGGATAATCTGAACCTGAATGGGGGCGAGTTGGTGGTTGTGAAAGCCAATGTCCGGACCAACCGTGAAGCCGAAGTCACTCTTGTGCTGGAGTATATTTCGGATCTGGAAGAAAACGTAAAGTGGTACGGAAATGATTTGTATCCTGTTTTCAGCAACGAGAATTCTGACCTTCATCAACTGGTAATGGCATTCGAAATACCGGCTGAACCAATCGCCAAAGATCAACTGAAATCCTACCTATGGAAGCGAAGTTCTGATTCACTCTGGATCAAGGAATTTTCTGTACGGATTTACCCTCCTCTTCGGAAAAAATAACACCTCGAAACCCAACTTTACTCAGTTTTTCAGTTCATCCCCCATTTATAGCAGTTCATTTTGCAATAACGGGCCTTTATCTATTTGATCAGTGTGGTCATGAACTTGTTATTGCCGTTATACTACCTTAGCCGCTAACAACCACTCTATTAAAACTTATGAATCCAACCTTACGCCTCCTATTCTGCTGCGCTTTATTATCTGTTTCCATTCCGGAATCCATTTCTGCACAGGAAATCTACCATCATGAAATTATCCTGAAAACCAGCCAATTCTCTGATTCAGAATTGAATTTACTTAAGGATTATTTTAAATCAGAATTGTCGTTCACCATTCACTCGGTCTGCAAAGAGAAAGGATGGTTGCTGATTGAGTTTCCAACAACTCTTCGGCTGAGAATGAACCAGGCCGAAGACACAGCCATTCTTGCGGTACAACATGTCTGGCAAAAAGAAGCCACCCTCCCGAAGGATGTCACCCGCGAGATGGTGGAGAATTGCTTATAAACGTTAACCATCGACCAACCTGTACAATAACAATAAAATAGATTCTGTGATGTTCAAAAACTACTTAAGCCTGATAATCGCCATGTTGGCGTTATCATCTATGGATCTCCATGCCCAGTTAGTTATCAATACCGGTGGTAGTCCACAGCAGTTGGCAGATATGCTTTCGGGCCAGGGTGTTCAGATTCTCAATCCTCAGATTACCTGCCCAAACGGAGGATGGGGTTCTTATCAGGCCGATGTAAACAACTTTACTTCAGAAGAAGGACTCATACTCGCTACCGGGCATGTCACCAATGCTATTGGGCCCAACTACACCGAAGACATGTCAACCAATTTCAATTCACCGGGGAATAATCTTCTAACAGCGGTATCCGGATTTTCCACACGCGACGCGTGTATGTTCGAATTCGATATCATTCCACAGGGAGACACTCTTCGTTTCGATTTTGTATTTGCCTCTGAAGAATATCAGGAATATGTTGGAACATCATTCAACGACGTATTCGGCTTTTTCATTTCCGGACCAGGAATCGCAGGAGATCCAGGGCTGGGAACACAAAAAAACATTGCCCTTCTGCCGGGCACCAACACACCCGTTACGATTAACAACATCAACAACGGAAATACGTCACTCAATCCTGATTACCCGCCTACCAATCCTCAGTATTTTCATGCCAACCCGCTAAATTTTAATGCCGCTATCCAGTATGACGGATGGACAGTGAACCTACAGGCCATTTCTCAGGTAACACCGTGTGAAACCTATCATCTGAGACTGGTTATTGCCGACGCATCAGATAATCTCTGGGATTCAGGAGTATTTATTGAAAAAATAGAAAGTAACAACGTTCAGCTTTCGACAGTTACGATTGGTGGAATTCAAAATATGATTGAAGGCTGTAATGATGGGATATTGACATTCACCCGCCAAAACGTTACCAATCAGCCTCTCGACGTCGAATTCTATATGCAAGGTACCGCTATAAACGGTGTAGATTACAATCAAATTGGCGCCAATCCGGATCCGGATGTACCGAAAACGATAACCATTCCGGCCAATCAGGCAAGTGCATCCTTAACCATTGAACCAATAGATGATGGCATCGATGAAGGGTTGGAATATATCCAGGTGTTGATTGGAAATCCCCAATGCGAAAATGCGATCAGTGATAGTCTGAGCTTTTATATTCAGGATTCCCTGGAAGTATATATTGATCCTCCGCTATATAATATTTGTGAAGGAGACGGTGTAACTTTTAATGTAGACAGTGGAGGGACAGCTTTTACCTGGGATCCACCTACTTTCCTCGACGATCCGAATATAAAGGAACCCACAGCTTCTGATGTCACTGGTAATATTATATATACGCTTACAACAACCGTTTCGGAATGCGTTGCGACGGCAACAGCTACAGTCACCACGGAAAATGTTCAGATTATACTGGAAGCCGAAAATGTTTCCTGTACCGGTGCCAACAACGGAGCCATTACCTCAACCATCTCAGGAGGCGAACCTGGCTATACCTATTCATGGAGTGGCCCCGGAAATTTCAGCTCCGACCAGGCAAACATTTCAGGTCTTGTTCCGGGTGAATATACCCTCGTGATTGTGGATCAGAATAACTGCCAAAGCTCTGAAAGCATCACCATCACTGAACCATCGCCGCTTTCGGTAACACTCGAAAGTCCAGAATTTGGCGGTGGATTTAACATCTCCTGCTTCAATGGTGATAACGGAAGCATCATTGCTTCGGTAGCGGGCGGAACTTCTCCGTACTCTTATGAATGGAACGACCCCGAACAGCAAACAACTGCCAATCCGACAAATTTAACAGCAGGAAATTATTTGGTAACAGTAACTGATGCCAACGGGTGTGTTGCCTCTGAGAATATAATTCTGACAGAACCTTCGGCCGTAACAGTTTCCATTCCTGCACTTCAGGAGGTTCTTTGTTTCGGAGACAATAGCGGATCGGCAACTGCCCAGGCAAATGGTGGCGTCGGTAATTATTCCTACAGCTGGAATACAACTCCTCCTCAATTTACCGCAACTGCTACCAATTTATCAGCCGGTGATTATACGGTTACCGTTACCGATGCGAATAATTGTAGTGCAAGTACAGAAATAAACATTCCGGAGCCAAACGAACCGATATCCATTCTAACTTCCAAAATAAATGTGGTTTGTTTCGGTGAAGCAACAGGATCAGCATCAGCCAGTGCTTCGGGCGGAACAGGAACACTCACTTACGTGTGGAATACCATTCCGGTTCAAAACGGATCCGAGGCAGTAAATTTAACAGCAGGCACTTATACTGTAACTGTCACTGATGAAAACAATTGCATTGAAACTGCAACGGTCACCATTAATCAACCCGGTAGTGCACTTGCTCTTGGACTCGTAAATCAGACTGATGTTACCTGCCATGGTGACAACAGCGGATCTGCCACAGTTCAGGCCACCGGCGGAACAACAGGATATTCGTATTCATGGAACACCAATCCGGTACAAACCGGATCAACGGCTACCAATCTCGGGGCCGGGAACTATGAAGTTACGGTTACAGATCAGAACGGATGTACAGAATCATTGATTGTTGAAATCGACGAACCAAACGCTCCGCTTTCGATCGACCTCAACACTCAAACCGACGTTGCCTGTTTTGGTGAAAATACCGGTTCGGCGGAGGTTAGTGCCGCGGGAGGTACCGGACCTTACTCATATAGCTGGAATACCAACCCGCCGACGAACGGTCCAATTTTGAATAATGTATCAGCGGGAAGTTATA
>CALDPJ010000398.1 GCA_937911795.1 uncultured Flavobacteriales bacterium
TTACCGTTTTTGCCGTCGCGGTGGCCATCAATTATAACCGACCCATTATTGCGCACATCGGATTGGTAGGTGCTTACGCTGTTCCGTTTTTGCTCAGCGATGGCTCGGGAAGGGTGGAAGTGTTGTTTACCTATATGGCCATTATCAATACCGGCATTCTCTTCATATCTTTCCGCAGATACTGGAAATCGCTGTATTATTCCTCTTTTGGATTAAGTTGGTTGATTTATTTCGCGTGGTATACTTCGGAATATATTCACTCCACGCATTTCGCAATTGGTTTGTTATTCCTCTGCGTCTTTTTCACGATATTTTATCTCACATTTCTGGCTTACAAATTACTCCGGAAGGAAACTTTCGAAATGGCAGATGTCGTGTTGTTGTTGATCAATTCATTTCTTTTTTATGGCATCGGTTATTCCATTTTTGGACAGGAATCTGGACAACATTATCCCGGTCTCTTTACCGTAGCAAACGCGCTTTTGCACGGAATAGTAAGCGTGGTTGTATGGAAGCGGAAAGAGGCTGACAAGAACCTGTTCTATCTTATTTCGGGTTTGTCCCTGGTGTTTTTCACATTGGCAATTCCCGTTCAACTAGACGGTAACTGGGTGACGTTGTTGTGGGCCGGTGAAGCTGCTGTATTGTTCTGGATCGGCAGAAGCAAGGGTGTGTATTTTTACGAAAAGTTGTCCTATGGATTAATGCTGCTGGCCGCATTGAGTATTGGTCACGATTGGGTGACGGTGTATAAAAGCTACAGCCCGCGCTACCCGGAAACTGCAATTACTCCGTTGCTCAATATCCATTTTCTGACTTCGCTGTTGTTCATTACTGCGTTTGGATTCATGCAATATGTGAATCAGAACAAGAACTATCCGGCCCCTATTCTGAAGAAAAATGCGCTTTCAGAAATGGTTGCTTTGGCGATTCCTGTAATATTAATCGGAGCCGTGTATTTTTCCTTGCGAATCGAAATCGCCACTTATTGGAATCAGTTGTACCTGGATTCCTCGTTTTCCTCCGGTGACGGCATTTACTCTCCGGGTCAATCGGGTGATATGATCTTTCGCTATTTCCGAACAATCTGGTTGATTAACTACTCGTTGCTGTTTTTCACAGGACTCGCATTTGTGAATCTGAAAAAAGTACGCAATGAGATGCTTGGGATGGTGAGTACAGGATTTGTGATTTTTTCTATTGCGGTATTTTTGTTTCAGGGGCTGGTTGTTCTCGGAGATTTGCGCGATGGTTACATCCGTGAAACGCTGACCGAACAAACCCCTGGCAACGCTTTTTATATCGGCATTCGGTACGTTTCTTTTTTATGCGTTGCATTGGCGTTATGGGTTTTCAGCCGCTATAAAAATGCACACTACCGGAAGTATGACCTGAGATTAATTTTCGATCTGGTAGTGCATATTTCTGCACTGTGGATTTTGAGTAGCGAGATGATATTATGGCTGAAAATCGGGGGATCGCCGCATGTTTACAAATTAGGTCTCAGTATTCTGTGGGGAATCTATTCATTGTTTCTCATCGCGCTTGGAATCTGGAAAAAGAAGAAATCTCTGCGTGTGGGAGCCATTGTGCTATTCGGTGCAACCCTGTTGAAGCTGTTTTTCTATGACATTACGCACCTTGAAACCATCGCCAAAACAATTCTGTTTGTTTCACTGGGTGTTTTGTTGTTGATTATTTCATTTCTGTACAACAAGTACAAACATTTTATGGTCGATGAGAAGTAGCGGGTTTTGAAAGAACAAAGCGTAGTTATTCCCTTTTTTCTTTTCTTCGCTGCTGTGAAAGCAAAAATTCTTCTGGTCGCAGCCATAACCATCGCATCCTCTCTGACCGCACAGGAATCAATCGACCTGTTGACCGTCACCGGACGATATGGATTGCCACAACCGCACAACCATTCGGTTCCGGGTGAAGCGACTGAATCCGGTTTGCTCGTCAATGCGAAGGTGCCGGTTGTTTTATCAGAAAAAACTATTTGGTTCAGTAATCTGTCCTACACCTTTTCACAGGTGAATCACGAAACCGGAATCGACGGTTTCAACATTCCATCAACCAAACTCCACGGCTTCATCCTGCAAACCGGTTTGGTGCAACGCCTGGACGAAAAGCGGGCATTTCAGCTGTTGTTCGTCCCACGGTTTATGAGTGATTTTGTCAACCCGGGTTCAGATGCCTGGCAGTTCGGCGCCGTAGGATTGTACGAACATCGGTTCAGTGAAAAATTTCGGTTGCGGGCCGGTGCCATGTTCAACCAGGAGATGTCGGGACCGTTGCTGGTGCCGCTGGTTGATGTGCTCTGGCAAATGGGCGAGCGTTGGAACCTTTCGGGCCTCCTGCCGATCTACGGAAAACTCAATTACAAAGTGAGCGATCGCTTTTCAACCGGCATCGCTTATTTTGGTTTGATCACCTCTTACGCACTTTCGGAATCGTACAACCGCCACACGTACATGGAGCGAACGAGCATCGATTTCACTCTTTTCGGTAGATTGAAGGCTTATGGAAATATCTATATCGAAGGTCGTTTGGGGTATGCGCTGGACCGGAATTACGAGCAATACCACAAAAACGAAAACATCGACCTGCGGGTCAGCATCCTCAAGTTGGGCGATCACCGAGGAGAACCGAAAAACATCACCTTCCGCGACGGACCCATCGCTGAATTGAGGCTGGTGTACAATCTACCCATCGACGGTCAATAAAAAACCCGCGACGGGCGCGGGTTTAAGATTTTCAATAAAAGAAGAAGAAACTGGTCAGGCGGTTTGCGCCTCGTGTTTTCCCTCTTTCACTTCTTCTACCAGTTTACGGTTGAAAGCATCGAGATCTTCCGGCGAACGGCTCGTAACAAGCCCTTCATCCACCACAACTTCTTCGTCCACCCATCGGGCCCCCGCATTGGTCATGTCGGTTTTGATCGAATGAAAAGAAGTTATTTTCCGGTCTTTTAAAACTCCGGCTTCTGCCAGCAACCACGGGCCGTGGCAAATTGCGGCTACCGGTTTTTGCTGCCGGAAGAAAGAACGCACAAAACTAACTGCCTGTGCATTCCTGCGCATTTTGTCAGGATTGATTACTCCACCCGGAATAACGAGTGCGTGATAATCGTTTGCCGAAATGTCTTCCAGTGATTTATCAACCTCGTATTCATCGCTCCAGTTTCCTTCTTTCCATGCTTTGATGGAGGGTGATTTGTCGGATACAATATGCACTTCGGCACCTGCATCTTCAAGCGCTTTTTTGGGCGAAGTCAGTTCGACTTCCTCGAAGCCGTCGGTGGCAATGATGGCCACTCTTTTTCCATTTAAATTTTCCATAGCTCTATCGTTTTTTGCGTTTAACCCGAAGTTAGTCAATACAAAAGGAAGGGCAAAAAGATTTTGTTCACATGGTTCTTAAAAAATGGTAATTGGTTCTGGTTTGGTTGAAACGACACATTAGGGCACAAAAAAGGCGCAGTCTGAGAGACTACGCCTTTGCACTTTCGGGAAATCCGAAGGAGATTATTTTTCCTTCTTACCCACCATCACCAACTCGTTGCACACCACCTGAGTGATGTAGCG
>CALDPJ010000399.1 GCA_937911795.1 uncultured Flavobacteriales bacterium
GAGCGGGTGCTGGGCCTGTCGCTGATCCGCGGGACCAAGTGGACGAGCGGCGAGTAATTCGTACTTCGTAATTTCATCGGAGCTGACATGGCCGTGACCGAAGTGGTGGTATCGAGCGGAGAGCCTGTTACCAAGGCCGATCTCACGATCGAAGGAATGAGCTGCGAAATGATGTGCGGTGGTTCCATCAAGAAGGCTTTGGCAAAGCTGCCGGGCGTGTCGGGTACCGAGATCGTGTTCGTGGAAGGGGAAGAATCCAACCACGCAGTGGTCACCTACAACGAGAACGAAGTGAGCGATGCTGAACTCGTCGCGGCCATCCAAGGTCTGTATGATGGCCAATACCAAGTGAATGGGATCGCTATCACCAGGCAGGTGAAAGGCAGCGCCCAAACAGGTTCCCGTGAGGTGGAGGCGGTGCAGGAGAGTAAGGTGAGCGTATATGCCCCTGCTGCGATCCTCTTGCCCAGTGTGATCACCATCCTCAGCC
The DNA here is from genome assembly GCA_937911795.1 of uncultured Flavobacteriales bacterium. Classification (GTDB taxonomy): domain Bacteria; phylum Bacteroidota; class Bacteroidia; order Flavobacteriales_D; family SKUL01; genus SKUL01. The sequence continues at coordinate 491 of CALDPJ010000399.1, forward strand.
GGATCTTGGGCGAATAAGTCCATTTCTCGGATCCATTGAACAAAAGGGGCTTCGGCCCCTTTTTCATTTCAAATCAAGAATGTTTATTCTTCGCCTTCTGCCTCAATAGCGTCGTCTACGAGAATTCGCCCGCAGTGCTCGCATACCAGCACTTTCTTATGCGTGCGGATATCCAGTTGTCGTTGTGGTGGAATTTTATTGAAACAACCTCCACAAGCATCGCGGTCGATGGTCACAACAGCCAATCCGTTTTTCGCATTCTCACGAATCCGGTTGTACGCCTTCAGCAATCGATCTTCAATATCTTTTTCAGCTTTCTCAGCTTCTTTCTGCAAAGCGTTCTCTTCCTTTTCTGTTTCCGAAGTAATGGCTTCGAGTTCGGCTTTCTTCAGCTCAAGATCTTTCTCACGTCCTTCAAGTACCGAAGCAGATTCTTCTAAAATCTCCTTTTTATTGGTGATTGTAAACTGGAACTCTTTAATTCTTTTCTCGGCAAGTTGTACTTCCAGCGACTGGTATTCGATCTCTTTTGAAAGAGAATCAAACTCGCGGTTGTTGCGAACCTTTTCCTGCTGACCAGTATATTTTTTAATCAATTCCTGGCTGCTCTGAATGGCGTTTTTCTTTTCCGCCACACTGAACTCAAGATCTTTTATTTCCTGCTCGAGCTTTTCCTTACGCGTACGAAGACCTTCGATTTCATCTTCAAGATCCTCTACTTCAAGGGGTAATTCGCCCCGCACTGTGCGGATACGATCGAGAGAAGAATGCACCTTTTGCAATGCGTACAATGCGCTCAGTTTCTTCTCTACAACGTTATCTGATTTGGTCGCCTTAGCCATCGATCAAAAATAATTAATAGGGTTTGTATTTACCTCAGTAAAATGGACGGCAAAGGTAGGAAATTTTTCCCTTAAATAATCGATCAATAATGGGATCGTAAACTGCTCGCTTTCATAGTGTCCAACGTCAGCGATCAGTATCTCTCCTTCGGCATCAAAAAATTCATGATACTTAAAATCACCGGTGATGAAAACATCAGCCTCCGCCCTCTTTGCAGCACCTAACAAAAAGCTTCCGGAACCGCCACAAAGCGCAATTTTTTGTACACTTTTATTGCGGAACGGAGTGTGACGAATACATTTTGTATTGATTCGTTCTTTAAGGAAAGCCAGAAATTCCTTCTCGTCGACAGGTGCTGAAAGCGTACCAATCAATCCCGAACCCACTTCATAATCGGAATTATCGAGGGCATAAATGTCGTGTGCAACTTCTTCATAAGGATGTGCACTGATCATAGCCGAAAGTATGCGCCCCTGTTTTTCCACAGGGTAAATAACCTCTATGCGGGTTTCCGGTTCTGTGTGCCGCTTCCCTTTTTCTCCGACAAAAGCATGGCTGTTTTCAAGACCCCGAAACGTTCCTTCACCGCGCAGGTTAAAAGAACATTCATCATAGTCGCCAATGGCACCGGCACCCGCATTGAATAATGAGGTTCTGACGGTTTCGACATGATCATGCGGACAGAACACCACGAGTTTCCGAAGGTGACCACGCTTCGGCGACAATATCCGTCGGTTTTCAAGATCCAGCCGATCGGCGATCCGATGGTTCACACCGGTTTTGATATTGTCGAGATTGGTATGAATGGCATAGAGTGCTACATTATTCGTGAGCGCCTTCATTACTGTTCGCTCCACGTAATTACTACCCGTAAGTTTTTTCAGTCCTCCGAATATTATCGGGTGATGAGAAACCACAACGTTACAATTCTTTTTCACGGCCTCTTCCACCACGGTTTCGGTGCAATCCAGAGAAACCAGAATTCCGGTTACCTCCGCTTTTCCGTCTCCTACAATCAACCCGGCATTATCATAGCTTTCCTGATAACTCAAAGGCGCCCATTCTTCGAGGCTTTTCGCAAGATCGTGTACATTCATAGCTGATGTTATGTTCTTATTTTTAGCCCATGAAATTAATCAGAATTGTGCTCTTGCCATTTTCTGTTTTATATGGTGTCGTTCTGCGCGTACGACATCTGCTATTTGATTGGGGATGGATATCTTCAAAACAATTTGAACAACCGGTGATTTGTATCGGTAACCTATCGGTTGGCGGAACCGGAAAAACTCCGTTTACGATATACCTGGCCCGATTGCTTGGAGATCACAACCAGCTGGCAATTTTGTCGAGGGGTTATAAAAGAAAAACGAATGGTTTTGTATTGGCCGACTTAGATAGCACCGCCGAATCCATCGGTGACGAGCCTCAACTCATGTTCTCCAAACTTCAGCACACGCGAGTTGCCGTGGATGAAGACCGCGGACACGGAATCCGAAAATTAATCGATGAATCAGATGTTCGCACCATCATTCTGGATGACGCTTTTCAACATCGAAAAGTAAAAGCAGGTTTGAACATACTGCTGACCGATTATAAACATTTGTACCCAAAGCAATGGCTGTTGCCGGCCGGTTCTCTTCGCGATTTACCTCAACGGGCTGGAGCGGCAGATATAATTGTGGTCACTAAATGTCCGGATGATATTGATTTTCAAAAAACTGAAAAAATCCTCAAACCACTCCATCACCAGTTGTTGTTTTTTACCGGTCTAAAATATCAGTACTTACGGCCCCTTCTGGGGTCACAATCCTTTGGAATGGATTTTCTGAGCGGAAAAGGAGTTGTTTTGTTTACCGGCATAGCGCAACCCCGATATCTCGAAGAATTTCTGAGGTCGAAAACCCAAATACTAAAAACAGTTAACTTCAGCGATCACCACGATTATCAGGAGAAGGATATTCAAAGCATAACAGAAATATTTGATAATTTTGAGGCGTCTCCCAAATTGGTTGTAACCACAGAAAAAGACGCGGTAAAACTGCAAAATCCTTCATTGGCACCGCTCCTTTTAAAACTGCCCATTTTTGTGCTGACAATAGAAGTAGAGTTCCTGAAGGATGAAGAAATCTTTGAAAGAGAATTAAAGAAATATGTTGAAAAAAATTGAAGAGACCGCAGCATTTCTGCAATCGAAAACAAGCGTAAAACCAACTGCCGGAATTATTCTTGGCACCGGATTATCTGGCCTGGGCAAAGAAATAGATGCCGACGTAATCATAGATTACAAAGACATTCCAAACTTTCCGGTTTCAACTGTCGAAGGTCATCACGGTCAACTGGTGATCGGTCATCTCGGCAGCCAACCCGTTGTTGCCATGAAAGGCCGCTTCCATTTTTACGAAGGCTATGATATGTCCGAGCTGGTTTTTCCGGTACGGGTGATGAAAAAACTGGGGATCACTCACCTTTTTCTTTCGAATGCTTGCGGAGGTGTCAATCCGGAATACAAAATCGGAGATTTGATGATCATTACAGATCACATCAATTTATTCCCCACCAATCCGCTGATGGGGCCGAACATTGACGAGCTCGGACCAAGATTTCCGGATATGAGCGACGCCTACGATAAAAATCTTGTTGACAAAGCCATTCTGATTGGCGCAAAACACAACATTCAACTACAGCAGGGAGTTTATGCTGGTTTAAGTGGGCCATGCCTCGAAACACCGGCCGAATACCTGTACATCCGGAATATTGGTGGCGATGCAGTGGGAATGAGTACTGTTCCTGAAGTGATTGCCGCCCGGCATATGGGACTTAAATGCTTTGGAATTTCAATTATCACCGATTTAGGAGTTCCCGGCAAAATCGTGAAAGTTACCCACGAAGATGTTCAGCGGGTGGCGGAAGTTGCAGAACCCAAACTCACAGAAATATTTAAAACCCTCGTGAATCAAATCCACGATTGATGGACGCTGCAACCCGAAATAAATATCAAATGGTAGTGGGGCTGGAGGTTCATGCTCAAATGAACACCCAATCCAAAGCTTTCAGCAGTGATCGCAATGAATATGGAACATCACCCAACAGCAATGTTGGCCCTATTACTTTGGGCCTTCCGGGAACGCTTCCCCGGCTCAACAAAGATGTTGTAAACTCGGCCATAAAACTGGGGTTGGCGACCAATTGCCACATTGCTCCGGAAATGCACTTCGCAAGGAAAAATTATTTCTATGCCGATTTACCCAAAGGATATCAGATCACACAGGATACAACCCCGATTTGCACGAATGGTTTTATCGAGATTGAGTCGGAAGGAGTCAAAAAAAGAATTGGCATCACCAGAATTCATATAGAAGAAGATGCCGGTAAGAGTATACACGATCAGGATCCATTTGATACTCTTATAGACCTGAACCGTGCTGGTGTTGCACTGGTTGAGATTGTATCTGAACCGGATATCCGATCCTCTGAAGAAGCTTATGCTTATCTAGCGGAAATCAGGAAAATGGTTCGCTACCTGGAAATCTGCGATGGCAACATGGAGGAAGGTAGTTTGCGTTGCGATGCGAATATTTCGGTGATGCTAAAAGAAAGCTCTACTTTCGGAACCCGTGCCGAGGTAAAAAACATGAACTCATTGAGGAATGTGCAGCGGGCAATAGAACACGAAGTAACCCGTCAGATCGGTATCCTTGAAAAAGGAGGCACCATCGAACAACAGACGAGAAATTTCGACGCGGTAACCGGAACCACTACTTTGCTTCGAAGCAAAGAAGACGCCCATGACTACCGGTATTTCCCGGAGCCCGATTTGCAGCCCCTCACGGTGAGCCAAGAGCAAATTGAAGAAATTCAGAAATTGCTCCCGCCCCTGCCCGCCGAACTGATTGCACGGAAATCCGAGCACGACAAAGCCGCGGTCGCGATAGGCCCGATACAACTCCTCGAGCCCCTGATACTGAGGTGTGAATCCGCATTCGCTCGCTGTGTTCACGACGAGCA
>CALDPJ010000400.1 GCA_937911795.1 uncultured Flavobacteriales bacterium
TCCACTATTCCTTCCCTTTATTATTGGTTACGCTACTGGCTATGCTTACGGCGAAGCGGCAGGGTGGGCGGTTATCATCTTAACGATCCTTATCCTCTGGGGGCTTGTTCACCTGGTGGTACGTTCGATCGTGAAGGATCGATCGTAGAACGCTGAGCTGCTCGCAGCGCTCCCATGTTGCGCTTAGCTTCCTGTGTCCTCTACGGGGGAAGAGCCTTGGTCGAAGTGTAGTGGACGGTCGTGTCGGCTGGCGTTGCGGCATTGTGCGAGGATGTGTAGAAGATCTTCCTGCGCTATGAGCAAGGCACGCTTCTTTTCTGCCGACCAACTCTTCAGTTGTTTCTCGCGTGCAATGGCATCCAGGATCCATTGGTAGCTCTCCACGTGAACGAGCTTCAAGGGTCGCCGCTTTGCTGTATAGGACTTGGGGTCGATACCATCACAATGCTCCTGAAAACGCCGCTCGATATCGTTGGTGACACCCACGTACAAGGTCCCGTCATTGCATTCAATGATGTAGGTGTAATAGACGTGCATGGCTCCCCAAGATACTGAGCTGCTCTATTTCCAGCCTCGCCGACAAGACCCTTAGGGACCGGCGGCACGCACGGTCCGCCCCGCCGAGCGCAGCACGGGGTGGGCTTGTCAGGCCGAGCGCAGCCGAGGCCTCAAGCCCACACCGGGCTCCCCTCACTACAGTTCCTGCACATCTCGATACTGCTCCGCGATGTCAGTAGCGTACGCCGGAAGTCGTTGTACGCAGCGCTGTGCCAAAGCTCATTGAAGCTGTGCGTACGTAGGTCGCCGAGCACGTGGTGCGCGTCCTTGTCGAAACAGCAAGGCACCACAAGCCCATCCCATGTTACAACGCAGCCCTGCCACATCCGCCAGCACTGGTTGAGGAGTTTGTTCTTAATCCTGTATTTTCCGTCTTTCCCTTTTCGGTATCGCGAGTATTTCTCAATGGTGGGAATGAGCGGATTGCCATCTTCGTAATCATACATCTGCGCGGTTTTGAATACCACCTGATCCACGCCCATTTCATCACCCAGTGCCTGAACCGCTTCAATTTGATGTTCGTTTGGTTTCACCACCAGAAACTGGAAAACCACGAGAGGATGAGATTTACCGAGTTCCTTCCGCCATTTCAATATGTTCCGCGTTCCTTCCAGCACTTTGTCAAGCTTTCCGTTCACCCGGTACGATTCATAAACTTCCTGGGTCGTTCCGTCCAGCGAAATGATCAGCCGGTCAAGTCCGGATTCTACTGTTTTCTTTGCCATCTCATCGTTCAGAAAATGTGCGTTGGTAGAGGTGGAGGTATAGATGTTTCGATCCGAAGCGTATTTCACCATTTCCAGGAAATTCGGATTGATGTATGGCTCGCCCTGAAAGTAGAATGTTAAATACGAGAGGTGATGTTTTGATGCATCGATTACCTTGCTGAAAAAGTCGGATTTTAAATTTCCGGTAGGTCTTGTAAACTGACGCAATCCACTCGGGCATTCCGGACATCCGAGGTTGCATGCTGTGGTGGGTTCTATCGACATGGTCATGGGCAAGCCCCATACGATCGGGGTTCGTAACCAGCGGGACAGATGATAACTGCTCAGTAATTTTGCAGCATTCCAGATCCTCGGCAAACTCGTTTTGCGAATTAAATTGATGCGGTCTGAGCGGAGTTTGGACACAAACAAAAGGGATTAAATATTCCTGTTTTTAGGTGGAGCGCTTCATCAAAGGTAAAGTTATAGGATCAAAAGTGACAGAAGAAGTTTGGCTTTGGCCGAAACACCAACTAAAGCCGGATTAACTGCCCGAGATTTCGTTTCTTTGCCACGCGAAAAGCTGACCTGATCAGCAACAGACTTCAACGCATATTTTACAACAAGCTATGTGGCAGTTTATCTCTGGTTTCATTTTAAGATACAGAATCCCAATTCTTGTTGTAGTCGGAGTGATGACGGTATTTATGGCTTTCATGGCCAGCAAGGCAGATATGGAATACCGACCGGCCAATCTGTTGCCGCAGGATGATTCTACCAACATCAATTACGATAGATTTCGCGAATTGTTTGCCGAAGACGGAAATCTTATTGTACTCGGAATTCAGGGAGAGGAACTGTATGAGCTGGACAATTTCGTTGCCTGGTTTGAGCTCGGAAATGAACTGAGAAAGGTTTCGGGCGTCGATTCGGTTTTTTCGGTGGCACACATGTACGACCTTAAGCGAAACAAAGAACTGGAGCGCTTTGAACTGGACAGGTTGGTGAAGAAAACTCCACAAACCCAGCAGGAAGTCGATTCCATCAGAGCACGGATTGAATCGCTGCCATTTTATTCCGGGCTACTCTTCAACGACTCTACCCACGCCAGTCTGATGATGGTTTTTGTGAATGCGGAAAGATTTAATTCCAAAGACCGCGGCGATGTCATCAAGCAAATCACCGAACTGGCAGATGTCTACAGCAATGAACATCTGACCATTCACTACAGCGGACTGCCGTACATCCGTACTATTATTTCGGAACGGGTAAAGGCCGAAATGGGAAAATTTGTATTGTTCGCTGCGCTGGTGGCCGCAATGTTACTCTTCTTGTTTTTCCGTTCTTTTAAAGTGGTAGTTGTTTGTTTAACCGTGGTGACCATCGCGGTGGTCTGGTCAATCGGCACCATTTCTCTGTTCGATTTCAAAATCAATATTCTGATGGCACTCATTCCGCCATTGATTATTGTAATTGGTGTGCCCAACGGTATTTTCCTGTTGAACAAATACCACAACGAGTTTAAAACCCACGGCAACCAAATCAAGGCCCTGAGCCGGGTAATTCAGAAAATCGGAAATGCCACATTTCTGACCAACGCGACCACAGCACTGGGTTTTTCTACCTTTATTTTTACCCAAAGTGAAATGCTCGTTCAGTTCGGAGTGGTGGCTTCAATCAGCATCATGGGATTGTTTACGTTATCGATTCTACTTATCCCGATCATCTTCAGTTTTCTTCCCAAACCACTCGAACGACATACCCGTCACCTGGAGCGTCAATGGCTGTACCTTACGGTTGATAAGCTCGTGGTGCTCGTCACAAATTACCGGAAAATTGTATACGTCGTCACCGCCGTGGTTTTTGTGGTGGCAATTTATGGAATTACCCTGATCAAAGCCACCGGTAATATCGTAGACGATCTGCCAAAAGACGATCCGGTTCTATACGATCTTAAGTTTATAGAAGACAACTTCAACGGAGTGATGCCTTTTGAGGTGCTGATCACCGGAGAAAAGGCCGGCCAGATTCTACAGCCGGCTGCGTTGCGTAAAATCGACCAGCTTCAGGAAGTCCTGAGCGAGCACGATGAATTGAGCAAATCGCTTTCCATCGCGGATGCGCTGAAATTTGCCAAACAAGGTTTTTACAACGGAAATCCAGCCAGATATTCCCTCATCAACAACAACGAACGCAGCTTTATTGCGCCCTACCTTACGGGCTACGAAGAAGGCGCTGAACTCACGAAGATGTTTATCGATTCCTCCCGTACGGTAACAAGGGTGACTGCCCAGATGGCTGACGTTGGAACCGTTCAGATGGATGAATTAATGGGAGAGCTGCAACCGAAAATCGATTCTATTTTCGTCGGTAGTGGATTGGATGTGGTGCTTACCGGCACAAGTGTGGTGTTTCTGGAAGGAACCAATTATTTGGTAAACAATTTGCTCATCAGCCTGTGTCTTGCCATCATCGTCATCGCTTCTATGATGTTTCTGTTATTCCGGTCATGGAGAATGGTGCTGGTGTCTTTGATGCCCAACCTGTTGCCATTGTTAATTACCGCTGCGGTAATGGGTTACGTGGGTATTCCCATCAAGCCGTCTACAATTCTTGTATTTAGTATTGCCTTTGGAATTTCGGTAGATGACACGATTCACTTTCTGGCAAAATACCGGCAAGAGCTGCGCCATCATGCGTGGGATATTCGCAACAGTGTGATCCGGTCGCTGCGGGAAACCGGGGTAAGTATGATTTATACCTCCATCGTTCTTTTCTTTGGATTTGGAATTTTTGCCCTGTCCAACTTCGGAGGAACAGTAGCTCTCGGTATATTGGTTTCCATGACACTTTTCATTGCCATGCTTTCCAATCTGGTGCTGTTACCATCGCTCTTGTTAACGCTGGAGCGCCTGGTTATTACCAAATCTTTTAATGAGCCGTTGATAGAAATTATTGACGAAGAAGAAGACATCGATCTGGATGACCTTGTGGTACGGAGGGTGGAAGAGGAAACATCCGGACCCGCAACAGATCAAGACGAACAACCATGAAAGGAATAATCCTTGCCGGTGGATCCGGTACCCGATTACATCCATTGACTCTTGCTGTCAGCAAGCAATTGATGCCGATTTACAACAAGCCGATGATCTATTATCCGCTCTCTGTTTTGATGGGAGCCGGAATCCGCGAGGTGCTGATTATTTCAACTCCGCATGATCTTCCGAATTTCCGGAAATTACTCGGTGATGGAAGCAGCCTTGGATGTAGTTTTGAATACGCCGTACAACCCGAACCAAAAGGTCTTGCGCAGGCATTTACCATTGGCGCTGACTTTATCGGAAACGACAGCGTGGCCCTCGT
>CALDPJ010000401.1 GCA_937911795.1 uncultured Flavobacteriales bacterium
GATTATTTTTTAAATCTTCAAACCGCAGGCGAAGGCTGAAACGCAAAGTATTCGCAAGCGGGTTTACGCGGTTAAGCGCGGCGATATAGCTGAAATCTATTGTAAACACCGAATAAGATACACCCACACCGAAAGTGAGGAACTTGCGGTTTCCTTTGGTTGCGTGTTCGTGAAAGTAACCGGCACGTACAGCGAATTGTTGGGCATACATATATTCCACACCTCCGCCGATGGTGATTTCCCGCAATTCTTCACGAAACGCTGTTCCAGGTTTAATGTCGGCCATTCCATTATCAAGAATAACCTCATTGCCGGCTTCGTCTTTAACCGCATCGCCTGGAGCATCATAAAAAGACTGAAAAATACCGGTGGCCACACCGACATTCGGATCCTTACCAGCCACAATTTCTAAATCATTATTGTATAAGGGGGGAGATGGCACCAGTAATTTATTAAAATCAACAGCAACGGTCAATTGATTCGAATTATCAATATCCAGTTGCAGTGAAGGCCCCAACCGCAGATTAATCGGAATAAAATCCCGATCAGCCGTGTTGGTATATGCCATTTTGTTTCCGATGTTACTGACGACTGCTCCCAGACCAAAAGCCGCGTCCATATCCGCAATTTCGAGTTCATTATTCTGATAGAACACCGAAACATCCACTGCAAAAGCCTGGCCGGCACGAGAATCGGCACCACCAACGGAGGTTCCACCCGTCAGATTAGAATTTACGTACCTGGCTGTAATACCACCTGAAAAACGGTCAGACAACTGAAGCGAATAAGATACATCAAAGGCAAATTCGTTGGGTGCATGTTCGCGGATAACATCCGCGTTTTCATTGGTAAAGGTGATGCTTCCAAGGTTAAAGTATCGAAGAGATGCACCTATAGCTGAACGTCTGTTCAGTTTATAATAACCGGAAAGATAGGCCAGATGCATATCTGGAACCAGATTTCGCAACCACGGACTGTAAGAAAGGGACACTTCCATTTCGTTTTGGGCAAAAGCAAGTTTTGAGGCATTCCAAAACTGAGAATTGGCATCCGGTGACATACCGGCCCCGGCATCTCCCATTGCCCCGGAACGTGAATCGGGTGTAATGGTGAGAAAGGGAACTGCAGTGGTAATCACATTTGCCCGACTACAATCGGTTCCGGACACAGCTCCATAACAATCGGCCTGAGCAACTGCTGCTGATGCGGTCAATACGGAGAGAAATACTAATAATACACTCTTCATAAAAATGGTTGTCTTAAAAGGGTTGCAAATATAAAGTAAAAATCAGGGTTACTCAACTACTTTAATATCACCAGTTTTTCGAATTTCTCGACTTTTTCGCCGGCCGGATTCCGAACTTTCACTTTGTAAACATATACACCTCTGGCCAATTGATCGCCGTAATCATCCAATCCATTCCATGCAATGGGCTCTACGCGAAATCCATCAGTTTGAGACACAGTGCTCAGCGTTTTTACCAGTTTCCCCGAAACCGTGAATACCTGTATCTGAACATTGAGGAAGCTACAAACCTGGTTGTGTTCGAAGGAAAACTCGGTATAGGTAGTAAATGGGTTCGGATAATTGAGAATATGCGAGAGCATGAATTCTTCGCTTTCGGCCACTACAAATTCGGTGTAGCCTTCACCGGAATTGTTGTGCACATCCCACACTTTCACTCTTAATTTGTGCTCTCCTTCCGGCAAATCCTCCAATTGATACCGAATACTTCCACTTTTATAGGTATCAACATCCGATTCGTAGAATTCATTGAGGACAATCATCTCAGATGTATTGTCATTTAAGGTAGCCGCAAGATCGTGTCCAATGCCGGTTCCAACCATATTGATTCCACTTTCATCCCTCAGTTTGGCATAAATGATCGGACTTTCATCCGTCATTCCGCCCATTACAAAATTTTCGTCATTCATATACAGCTCTACCTCCGGACCTGTTTCATCAACGGCGGCATTCTCGTCTATTCCTCCAATCGTAATATTTCCCTGATGCCCATGTGCGTCGTATGATTCTGAAACTGCATAGTAACTGACTCGGCCCGTAGAATCTACTGCAAGATTAATGTCCTTTGGAATGATAAAAGTCACCTCGAAATGACCATTATTCACTCCGGCCTTTCCACGATAGATTACATTTTTATGCGTCGAAAATTCAAAAGGAGATCCGCCATCATTGGCAAGGGTTACAATTTCACTTGCCTTATCAAACACAGTTACGGTCACCACACCGTTAAAATCATTGATCAGCGAGCCATCCTCATTTCCTACATATCCGGTGATTTTAACATTTCCTAAGGCCTGAAGGGTGTCCAGCGGATTATCGAGTGTATCTGTAATCGAAACGGTGTATACTTTCTTCTGAGGATACGCGAGTCGGATTGCAGGATCACCAATCAACATGAAGCTGCGTTTATTGACAGAAGCACCGGTAGCCACTTTGGTTTCGCGGCAAATATCGCCTATTCGAAGATCCGGTATTTCATCGTGGGTGAAAACATTATTGTAAAAATTCTGAGAAAGGGTAAAATTCGGATTGGAATACACCAACCGGGTGGTCGATAATAATGCGATCCCCCCTCCATTTGGATTCAGAAGTACATACTCACCGGCCGAAGTGCGGCTATGATCATCGAAACGCGTAAACTCACAGGTGGCGGTAACGAACAGAGGTAGTGAGTTGATGTTGGTCCAGTTTCGAATGGTAGAAATATCGAGGATCCGCTCGTGTGCCAATCCGACTTCACCACCATGCCCGACATAATTCACCACCAATGCGCCGCGTTCTACATTCTCTTTAAACAATTTATTAACTTCAGGATACCGGCTCCCTCCAGGCGTCGATTCCTGTGGGTAGGCATCCATCATGATTTTGGTAATATTAAAATCGGGATCCTGTTCTTTGGCAATGACCGTAAGATCGTCGGATTGTTCCATGTGGTCATTGTTATCCTCGTCATCGCCAATAAATACCAGGCGATTTCTCCACTCACCAAAAACACTCGACCCGATACCCGAACAATGGGCTACTTCGGCAGCAAAATCAGTTGACATATACTGCTTTATTTTTTTGATCACGCCTTGTGCTTCTTCTTTGGTTTTAACAACCAAACGTCCAACTCCAATATCTACTTTGTCTGAAGTCTCCTCACCTTCATTAAAATCGAGCAGCCCAAAGTAATCATCAGAAACATACGATGATGTGGGAGAATGGGAGTTTTCTGATTGATAAGTCAGAACGAAGTTGGTATTGTTGGCAGATTTGCTGCGATTATCAAATGAGCCGTCTCCAAAAAGCAGCAGGTATTTCGGCATCAGCGATTCATCACCACCGGCACGGTCGTACAACATCCGCATCAGGTCCTTAATGGCCGTTATATCCGGCATGCCTGATGAAAATTCGTTGTACACCTGCTGATTCGTCACCACTTCTGAATAAACAGGATCAATCGGGTGATTGGTATGAAAATTAGCCAGCTCCATTGCTTCGGAGTAAAATCGGGGGTGCGTTACAATAATCATATCCACGGGCTGCTGAACACCCAGCGCGTGAAGGTTCTGGTTGGGAACAGAACCAAAATAAGAGGGTTGCGGAAATTCAAATCCTGAAACAGCGATGTATTCTTTCAGTTCTGAAGCATTTCTTCTGAAAGAAATCACCGATGCATCCGGACCATAATCAATGGCGGATACATTGGTTGGATCGGTCACATCCCAGATTCTGCGAACAGAACCAGCATTGGTCAATGTATATTCTGCTATATTTCCTGCACCGGTTGATTCAATATCCCGAAACATCATCTGATTTCCAGTCATGGTTAGACTTCGACGGACATTAACGGAAATAAAGTCCAGCCAACCTTTGCTGGAAGACGCGTTGGGTTGAAAATCAATTTGAATATTAAAATTGGGTGTACCGGGAAGGAAATCCAAACTGGTACTTCCGGACCGGGCATAAAGTGCCGTATAATGTCCCGACACTCCGGAAATATTTAATGTTGCCGAAGCATCATTATTAACTGAAATATTAAAGCTGCTGGTGTTATCAATGGTCCGGGCCATTACATTCACTCTAACCTTGGCCTCCTCATCTGTTCTGATGTTCGGAAAATTGAACTGATCTCCGGAAAAACTATAGGAATTCTGTAGGTCGAAAACCTCGCCCAACCACGTTCTTCCACTTTTAATCAGGTTTACCTGATCGAGCTCATAAAAAGTATAATCGTCAAAGGAGCTGACACTGTGAGTGGGGGAAGCCGGAGTAGAATTTACTGTACTTATTCTTTTAGGTGCTCCGGCGTCTATGGCTATGAAGTAGTAAGAAGTGTCGGTATACAAATGCTTAACATGTCGGAATTCTTCCATGTTACTGTCGTAACGCCACCGGTTCGGACCTTTGGCGAAAAAGAGAATGTAATCGGATGGATCGAAGGATCCATCTTCACCGCCTACAACTTCAATAGCATTGGTCTGAAGATCATCGGGTCTGGGCTGGCTGTTCGACATAGGAAGTAAGCCTGCACCATTTCCGTAGATATTGATTTGATCCGGCTGTATATTATCTACATCTATTCCAATATTATCGAGGTAATCATAGCTGATCCGGTAAACACCATCTCCTGGAACTCCGATTTTATACCAATTTCCGGACGCCATTACCGAACTGGTAGATCTGGAACTTCTCTGAGGCATTATCATAGTACCCGAGGTACGCACGTCCAGTTCAAAACGTATAAGTTTCTCTACCCCACCCGTAGAATTATTCTTTCTGAGCGGAACGAATTCGGCTGTTGCATACGCTACTCCCCGTGAAAGAGCAATCCGTGAATTTATTTGAATTTCTGATGAGATAGAATCTGCATCAATGGCCAACAGTTCAGCAGTACTTAAGGCCTCAAAAACAGGATTTCTGATTACCGCACTAACTCTTTCCGGCTTGCCCTGAAGTTCCCGCTGATAGGAATAGACCGGATTGCGGGTAGCCCCTGAATAGATGGCACCTTTAAAATAAAGACTGGAAGCTTTCAGATCAGGAGCTAATTCAAACTCTTGTACTCCCTGCCATTCCAGCTCAGTAACTGCAGTTCGCGTTTGGGCAAAACCAGACAGCGATAAAAATAACTGGAAAACAAACAGGCAGACACCTGTCCAACTTTGGTTCATTCGATTCACACTACCGGTTTTTGAACCCGGAAAAAAAATAACATTTCTTCCGGTTGCTCCGTAAACATTGCCTTAACGAGCGAACAAAAATAATATTGTTGAACATTCCGTTATCTGTGGCATTTAAAAATAATTCGTATTATTGGTGCTTCAAAAAATTGCACCATTTGAGCGATATGTTGAGAATTTTCTTGCCGATAGCAGTTATAACACTTGCGCTTTCATTTTGTTGGCAAAACGAGGGGCAGGCACAGGATCCACAGTTTTCGCAATTTTATGCGAATCCACTATACCTGAACCCTGCATTTGCCGGTAGCGCAAGGTGTCCGAGAGCTGTTTTAAATTACCGGAACCAATGGCCCGCCATTTCCGGTACTTTTGTTACGTACAGTGCATCGTACGATCAACATGTTGATCCGATTTCGGGTGGTCTCGGAATCTTAATCACCAATGATGTCGCAGGGAAAGGAACCTTAAACACCACACGCTTGAGCGCGATATACTCCTACCAACGTGCGCTCTCCAAAACGTGGTCTGTGAAAGTGGGTTTTGAGGTTACCTATTTTCAAAAATCGCTCAACTGGGATAAACTTACTTTCGGAGATCAGATTGATCCCCGTCGCGGCTTTATCTACCAGACACAGGATGTTCAACGAGGTGGCGTTGTCAGTAACATCGACTTCTCGAGCGGGCTCCTGGTCTTTAATGAGACGTATTTCGTAGGACTTGCTTCACATCACCTTGCCCAACCCAACGAATCTCTGATTGTCGGAACCAGCCGCCTGCCACGACGATGGACAGCACATGCCGGTGCCACCTACCCTGTAGGAAGGAAAGAAAACGGGGTTACCCTTTCACCAAATGTATTGTACCAGATGCAGGGAGATTTTCAGCAACTTAATCTGGGTCTTTACGTATCAAAGAATCCGTTTGTAGCCGGAGTATGGTACCGATGGCAGGATGCACTGATTGTTATGCTGGGTGTTCAGACCGAATCTATCCGTTTCGGTTACAGTTATGACTTGACGTTAAACCGCTTAGGAATCGGAACTGGTGGCTCTCACGAAATTTCTTTTGCAGCACAATTCAATTGCCGGCCGCCTAAAAAGAAATTCAGGGTAATAAACTGCCCATCGTTTTAGTTATTAAAGGAAATCTGCAAAAACATACATCATGAAAACATCTTTTTTCAGCCTTTTAGCAGGACTTGCTGCCTTTGCGGGTCTGACGCTCATGATGACCTCGTGTAAGTACGAGCAATCAGGAGCAACCGGATGGAATTACAATGATGAACGCAACGGTGGCTTCGAGAAAGCTCCGTTTCTGGAACAGGAAACCGGACCCGGTCTGGTGCTCATCGAAGGGGGTAGTTTCACAATGGGACGTGCCGAACAGGATGTGATGTACGACTGGGATCATATGCCCCGAAGAGTAACTGTCTCTTCCTTTTATATGGACGAAACGGAAGTAACGAATGAGTTCGAAGAGGACACGACCATGCTCCAGACCCCGATGATGCCGGACACGGCGGTGTTCGACACGACGATGTCGGATACGCTCTTCGGCGACACGACGGGCATGGGCATGTAGCCATCATGTAGTTCACAGTGACCTCCTCTGGAGGCGTAAAGAGTTTAATCAGCTCGACAAGCCGGTGGCTCATCGTGGTCGCCGGCTTTCGTTTTGCCCAGGCAGCACTGTGGAGTGCGTGGTGCTGCACAGGATCATGATTGTAAACCGGAAACCAGCGTGCCGCGATTCAAATTTGATTCCGTGGTCAACGTTGCACCCGAGTTACTCTATGCGTGGCACGAGCAGCGGGGCGCATTCTATCGACTGATACCGCCCTGGGCCAGCGCCGAAGTACGCCGCTATGACGGCCTGATCGAAGGCGGTCTCGTAGCACTTCGCGTCCCGGTCGGGCCTGCGA
>CALDPJ010000402.1 GCA_937911795.1 uncultured Flavobacteriales bacterium
AATCTGGATCAGGCTATTAAATATAAGTACAAATGCCTGGATATGTATTACAAAACCATGCCGGATGCGACAGGTGAGATTGCAGAAGCAAAGCACATTTTAGCCGGATTTCTTGTGGCGGCGGATTCAATTGAAGCAGCGATTCCTTTCCTTGAAGAAAGCTACGACTATTACAGAGAAACCGCTGGAATAGAAGAAACTCCCACTCAGGCCGTTTTGCGGAATTTGATTGAGGCGTATGAAAATACAAACCGAACTGAAGAAGCACAGTTGCTGAAGCCGCATCTCACCAACCTGTCTGAAACAGAATAAACCTGTTACCCTTCCTCATAGCTTCATTCCTGAATTGTATTATGCAATCCAAAAGAACCGCTATCTTCATATGACAAATATTGATATTTGGCTCGATGTAAAGTAAAATGTTGGCCATTATTTGACCTATCCAATTATTGCTAATAAACATTAGAAAGGACAAATGCCGGTAATTTATAATAGGGACGAAAGCCGTAGATTAACCATCTGAAAAATGATGCTCGAAATAACCATTGAAGCCAGAAAAGCATCCATTGCTCCGGGAATGGAAGTCCGAAGAATTTTGCCCTTTCGGAAAAAGAGAATGGTGGGACCATTTATTTTTATGGATCATGGTGGCCCGGTGAGTGCTGCTCCGGCCATGATTAAATCGCCCGACGTGCTTCCACATCCGCACATTGGTTTATCCACGGTGAGTTATTTGTTCAACGGTAAACTCACCCACCGCGATAGTCTTGGTGTAGAGCAGATTATTCAGCCAGGTGAAGTGAACTGGATGACCGCCGGAAAAGGAATTTCGCATTCAGAGCGTTTTGAAGACCCCAATGTTTGGGCCGACGGCGGATTTGAAATGATTCAAACCTGGGTGGCACTTCCCGAAAAAGACGAAGAATCCGATCCTTCGTTTGTCAACTATCAGAAATCAGATCTGCCGGTATATACCGACAAAGGCGTTTGGATGCGATTGATTGCCGGAAATGCTTTCGGTTTAAAAAATGATGTAAAAACCCACTCCCCGCTTTTCTATTTGCATGTGGAGTTGGACAAACAGGCTCAAATTGGAATTCCCAAAGCATACGAAGAACGAGCAGTTTATGTGGTAAAAGGAAGGATTTTATTTAATGGCCGGCAGTATGATCCGGGTCAAATGCTTGTCTTTACCAAAAATGCCGACCCCACACTAAAGGCACTCGAAGATTCTACGTTGATGTTGCTGGGTGGTGATCCATTGGGCGAACGCTTTATTTGGTGGAATTTTGTTTCCTCGAGAAAAGAAAGAATTGAACAAGCCAAAGCCGATTGGCAGGAAGGAAGAATCATCCTTCCGCCCAATGACAATGAAGAATTTATACCACTGCCCGATGATCCGTTCCGACGAAAATCAAATCCGGATCCGGAGCCGCTTTCGTGATATTTCTACAAGTGTAATACCCCTAGCTGAATAATGATCGGCATCAAATAAATTTCAGCTTCAGGCGGCCTTATATATTTCGTTAACCCTTGATATTAATAATTATTTTTGCGCCAGAATCAACGGTCCATTTTGTATATGCGAAAATGGTCTGATACATTTTTACAACTCACCCAGATTATAGAATGAGATCATTACTTCAATGGACGATTATTATTCCGGTTGTTGCCTGGCTCCTGTACTTTTCCGGACTTTTAAGTGGCGGGTATTTTATCCAATCTGTAGCCAGTGTACTACTGATTTTAAGTGTCATGGCAGCGGTGCATCATTCCGAAATTATCGCAGAGAGAGTTGGTGAACCTTATGGTACAATTATTCTTGCAATATCGATAACGGTTATTGAAGTTTCTATAATTGTATCACTTATGTTGTCTGAGGGAGAAGGTGCGGCATCATTGGCCAGGGACACGGTATATTCTGCAACAATGCTTATTCTAAATGGAATAGTGGGACTTTGCATCTTAATTGGAAGTCTGAAACATTACGAACAAAATTTTTCCAAGCCTTCGGTAACCATTGCGCTTGTTTCGCTCATCTCAATAGTTGTTTTTACTCTTGTGTTTCCCACCTTTACCGAAAGTGTTTCAGGATCCTATTATTCTACTCCTCAACTCATTTTTGCCTCCGTTGTTTGCGTGGTAATTTATTCGTCTTTTTTATTCGCTCAAACACGAAGACACCGGCAATATTTTTTAACGGTTGGAGATGATGAAAACGAAGAAGAAGCGGAACCTATAGTAATCAATAATAAGACCTTTTACATTAGCCTTCTGTCGCTTATCGCAAGTTTAGGTATTGTCGTTTTATTGGCGAAAGCACTTTCACCTACCATCGAAAGCATTATCACCGGCTATAACTTACCCAAAACATTGGTGGGAGTAGTAATTGCCGCAATCATTCTTTTACCTGAAGGTATTGCGGCAATCATCGCTGCAAAGAACAACAAACTTCAGACAAGTGTTAATCTATCACTGGGTTCGGCGTTGGCAAGTATCGGGCTGACGATTCCGTGTGTAGCGATCGTGTGTATCATTTATGATATGCCCATCATTCTTGGTCTCGACATCAAATCCATTATTCTACTGGGATTGTCTGTATTCACTGTAATGTTATCTTTCAGTAGCCCGAAAACGAATATGGTTTACGGCGTTGTACTTTTGGTCAACTTGTTTGCATTCATTTTCTTAATGATATACCCGTAAATAAATCATTTTAAAGCGAATTTGCTTCTGGAAAATCTACCTGTCCGCCGCACTCCCAGCCAAAAATCCACTCGTCCAGGCATGCTGAAAATTAAAACCGCCGGTGAGTCCGTCCACGTTTAAAACCTCTCCCGCAAAATATAATCCGGGAAGCAGTTTACTTTCAAAAGTGGTGAGATCAACTTCTTTCAGATCAACTCCTCCACAGGTTACAAACTCCTCTTTAAAAGTGGTTTTTCCTTTCACAGCATACGAACAACGAATCAACATTTCGACGAGGCGGTTCAATATTTTGGCCGGTAACTCTCCAAATCGAACACCAGTTTCGACACCTGCTTTTTCGCACAACTTTTCCCATAACCTTGCGGGAATATCAAACTGAGCATTTCCGTAAACCGTTTTCTTTGGGTGCTGATTGCGAAGTTCAGCCAAACGCTCCCGAACTGCTTCTTCACCGATTCCGGTCCAGTTGATGAGAATCGGGAAATGATAATTGCGCTCGTGCAAATCGATGGCTGCACGTGCCGATAGTTTTATGACCGCCGGAGCGCTGAATCCCCAGTGGGTGATCAATACAGGTCCGTTTTCTTTCCACTTGCTGCCAGGAATCTGCACCGTAGCATTGGGCACTGAAAGTCCCATCAAATCTTTCAGATCAGAATCAGGAACATTAAACGTAAACAGCGACGGTACCGGCGGAACAATCTCAATACCGAGTTTTTTGATAAAATCATATCCAGAAACCTTGTTGAATCCTCCGGTAGTGACGATGACCTTAGCACATCGCAGCGTTTCTGCCGATTTGATTTTGATTGAAAAGCCCGCCTCAGAATCTGGTTGAATGTTTTCTACTTCGCTTCGGTCACGAATTTGAACGCCTTGTTTTTGTGCTTCACTCAGCAGGCAATCCGCAATGGTGCGCGAATCATCAGTCACCGGAAACATTCGACCATCGGATTCGGTTTTCAGCTCCACTCCCCGCTTTTCGAACCACAGCCGCGTTTCCTTTGGACCAAAAATTCCGAAAGCTTTTTTAAGCGACTTCCCACCGCGCGGATAAAATTTTACCAATTGCGAAGGATAGCTGCAATCGTGGGTTACGTTGCACCGGCCTCCACCACTCACCAGCACTTTGGTCAACAGCTTGTTGGTTTTCTCGAGCAGCACCACGCGTTTTCCGTTTTCAGCGGCGGCAATGGCTGCAAAAAATCCTGCAGCTCCTCCTCCGATTACTACAATTTCATAGCTGTTGTTCACGGGGTAAAATTACGACACCTTTTAACAGCTTCTATTAATCTGATCGCAATTGCAGAATTGAACCAGGAGGAATTATTCTGATGTAGGAATAAACTTATTTCCTTCCCGGTGACCAAAATCTATTTTTTTCAGCACCGGCATCCCCATACATCCAA
Source organism: uncultured Flavobacteriales bacterium (assembly GCA_937911795.1). Lineage (GTDB taxonomy): Bacteria > Bacteroidota > Bacteroidia > Flavobacteriales_D > SKUL01 > SKUL01. Next base: position 4,119 of record CALDPJ010000402.1, read on the forward strand.
TTTCAAACCTGAAGGCTGCGATTTTTCCGGCTGATGGTAAATTTTTTCCGGTATCAGGTACGGTCCGGATTTTCGAAAAGCCGGCGAAAGCTCCGTCTTTCAGCTCCAGTTCCAGGCCTTGTTCTACCTGTTCCACGTTTTGTATTTCGTGATAGCTGGTGTGATCTGCTACAGGGAAAATCCAATTCATGAATACATACAAATTGCACACAAAAACAACTACGGCAACACCATAAAAGAAAGCGAAAAAACCGTTCAGCACCCGATGATTGATCAGGTATTTATGTTGCAGAAAACCGGCTAAAACTGCCGCCACGCCACCGGCAACCGAAAGTTGAATCCAATTCACAACGGTGTTAAAACCCCACACCAGATCTATGATCAACGATATAAAAATGGTAGCCATCGTAAACCGGTGAAACCAATGGAAACCATCGGTCGGATAGCGTTTCTGAAATTTTTCCGGCACCGGAACCAGACGGCTATTAGCATTAATTGCTCTTTTGAATGAATCGGTAACCCGATAATCACCGGAGGAATTGATAGGATTTTGATTGAGCAACTTGCAGAGATGGTTGTATACATCCGGCAATTCTCTCGAAAACCGCTCCGGAGATTCGAAAAAATGTTCCACACAAACCGCGAAAAATTCATGTCGATTGGTACCGCCATATTTCCTGAGAAAAGTTCCTCCGTTCTTTCTGGTGTCTTGAAATGCCGGCAATCCGACTTCCAACCACGTGTCAATGTACGTACTGAACCGAAGGTCAAAACGATCTGAGTTTTTAACATCGAGCTTCAACGCGTGCGCCATTTCGTGCAAGCCAAGATTATAATTGTCGTCTTCCACGGCATAACCCTGTAAAAAATCTTTCCATGAAATGGCCAGAAATCCGCTGGTTGACATCGCTCCTTTCAGACTACTTTTCAATACAGGGTGATAGAAGGGCTCCGGAAAAATCCGGATGGTTTCCAAAAAACGAATTTGATAATCGCGCAATCCGAAAGTGAGCTGAACCGCCGAAGCGCTGATCAGAATCTGCATTTCTCGGGTTACTTTGAGCCCCTTCATGCCGATAAATTCCCGCGTTTCTGAAAAATGAATCAATCGGTTGATGAAACGCGCCTTTCCATCGGAACTCAACATCCGGAAATAATTCGTATGTGTTGACAGCAAATTCGAAATGGCGAGATATTGTTGTCTGTTCAGATGGTTACGATATACCACCCGATTAAAATAAAAGGCTTCGATATCTTTCTTCCAATGAGAGGTGGCCATCGCCAAAAGCCCCACCATTCCAAAGAAAATGAGATGCGCCAGAACCAGCACATCCAATTCCTTTTCAATTACATGCTGAACAAATAAAATCAATAGATTGGGTTGAACCGCTAAATCTACTGTTCTATCCGGAAATTGCAAAATGGCCGTATGTCCATTGATTCATTGTCAGAACGTATCTTAGCCGCAACATTTTTTCATGCTACGCAAACTCAGCTATTCCATCCTTTTTATTCTGGCAGCAGCGACCGTTTTTTTCGCTACCGGACTGGATGCGGTGAGGTTTGATTATGATTTCGAAAAATTCCTTCCGGCGGATGATCCGGAAACGCAGTTTTTTGAATCCTACCGCAAAACTTTCGGCTCCGACAATGATTTTATTCTCGTCGGTCTTGTGAATGAAGAAGGTATTTTTCAGGCCGATTTTCTAGCAGATTTGGCTGCGTTGACAGATTCAATAGCGCAGGTGAATTTTATCACTTTCGTCAATTCTCCCACAAACGTTCGGCAGTTGATCTTTGACCCGCTACTCGGAACGCCCATTCAAAAGCCGTATTTGCGCTACGATCGGCCACAGCATTTTACGACAGATTCCATAAAAATTTACCAGCAACCCGAACTTACCGGAACCTTATTCTCTCCAAAGGGCAAAGCCGTAAGTCTGTTTATCAAAACAGAAAACTATATCAGCAAAGCCGCGGCAGACGCCATCAGCAAAGATTTTGACCGGATTTTTGCGCAATTCGATTTCGACGAAGTTCACATTGCCGGGCGCGCTACCGGTCAGGCTTATTATGTGGATCTGCTTCAGAAAGAATTTATTCTCTTCATCAGCCTGGCCATTCTATTGATCATTGTCATCCTCATTTTATCGTTCCGCTCGTTCTGGGGAGTTTGGGTTCCGCTGCTGGTGGTATTGCTAGCCGTGTTGTGGACGGTCGGCATTCTCGCCCGCGCCGATCTGCCGCTCGGAATCATGCTCAACGTGCTGCCGATAATCATCTTTGTGGTTGGAATCAGTGATGTGGTGCATTTGATCACCCGCTACTTTGAAGAACTCAGGCTGGGAAATGAAAAATTTTCAGCACTGAAAACGGCATACAAAGAAGTAGGACTGGCTACACTTTTGACTTCCATCACCACCGGCGTCGGATTTCTAACACTGCTCACCAGCAACATTGAGCCCATTCGTGAGTTTGGTGGCTACACCGCCATCGGAATTGTGCTGGCTTTATTCCTTGCCTTCACGCTCCTTCCTGCGGTACTCGTGGTGTCCCCGGTTCCGAAAGCGGTTCACCATCCTACCAATCGTCGCTACTGGAACAACCGGCTTCACCGGCTTTTCATTCTGGTGATGCGCCATCCGAAGCGAATCATTGCCGCCAGCTCTTTGGTTTTGGCAGTCAGCCTCGGTGGAATGATGCTCGTCGAATCGAACAATTTTATTCTTGAAGATCTTCGCGAGAGTGATCCCCTCAAAAAGCAATTCCGGTTTCTCGAAGAACATTTTGGCGGTGTGCGGCCTTTCGAGATGCACCTGACGGTAAATGAAGGAAAATCGGTTTGGGATCCGGAGGTATTGAATGAACTCGATGATGTAAGTCATTACCTCGACACGGCGTACGGTGTTTCGGCTCAGATTTCTCCTTTGCAATTGGTGAAAATACTCAACCAGGCGCAGCATGGTGGAAATATCAATCACTACCGGCTGCCCGAAAATCCACAGCAATTAAAAAGACTGTTGAAGCGAATTGAATCTGTGGCAAAAACAGGAAAATTGCCGGTGGTTGCAACCGATGACGGACAATATGCGCGGATTAGCGGCCGGCTTCCGGATATCGGAAACATTGCGGTGTCGGAAAAGGACGAAAAGCTGGAGCAGTTTTTCCGAAATGAAATTAATGGAGATTTGCTGGACTACAAACTCACCGGTACTTCGGTTCTCATCGACCTCAACAATCAGGCGTTGGCAGAAAACATGATATACGGTCTGTTGATTGCGTTTGGTGTTGTGGCGCTCATAATGGGACTTTTGTTCCGCTCGCTGAAGATGGTTATCATCACGCTCATTCCGAATTTATTTCCGCTGATTATGATTGCAGGCATAATGGGTTTCGCCGGAATTCCGCTCAAAGTATCTACATCTATCATTTTTACCATTGCCTTTGGAATTGCCGTAGATGACACGATTCATTTCATGAGCAAATTTAAGTTGCAGATCATGAAGGGGCAGCCTTTGCTGTACGCCATCAAACGCACCTACCTGCTCACCGGAAAAGCAATAATCGTCACCAGTATTATTCTCTGCGGAGGATTTATCCTGCTGATTGGTTCAGAATTCCTCGGCACCTATTACATCGGGATTTTAATCAGTTGTACGTTGCTCTTTGCCGTGCTTGCCGACCTGCTGTTGTTGCCCGCGTTGCTGATGCTGTTTTATTCATCGGGCAGAAAAAGGAGAATAATACATCAGAAAAAAGATCCGATCACCAAACGGGCGTAGGCAATAAACTTGTCATTTTTGCTCAGGTTGTTGTCGTCTATAAAATTCATTTGTCCGAGCTGAACCTCCGCTCCAACAGACAATTTATTGATTTTAACCCCCACCCATGGCCCATGAAAAATCGCCCAGTAGTTGCTATTGGTGAGCACACCTCCCGGATTGAGTCCGAATGTCGGCATCACGTGATAAGCCATTACCCAGTGTGCATTTTCTGAAATTTCTGCCTGAAAACCCGGTCCAATTTTCAAAGGCTGAATCTCGATAACAGACAATTTTAAATCAGGATCGAATGAAAGATTCAGATTCAGCCCCATCCACGCTGCATTGATCAGCAATTGTGTAGTACCTGTGGATGGAATAAGGTATCGATTTCCGAGTTCAAAATGAGCGCCTGCACCAGAAATTTCTGAAACAAACGGTATATGCAGACCTCCCAGCACAAACTGGGATTGCTCCACTTTTGTACCACCATCATCACTATCCGATTGTTGAGCAAAAGTAGGTGAAACATAAAAAGCCAATAAAAACAGAAGAAAATAAATTCGCAAGGTTGGAGCTTATTGAATGACGTGAAAATAGTAATTCAAATTGCAGCGAATGAAAAAATAAAAATGCTTGGAATTTACGTACAGAAAAAATATCTTTGTCGTAAAGATTTAAAGTTATGGACGCAAAGATCACATTATCATTCGATCAGGCAGTAATTAAAAACGCAAAAGAATACGCAGAGCAGCACAACATCAGCTTGTCCAGGCTCACCGAATTTCTGTTGCGTCAAATCACCAGTGGCGAGTATAAAAATCTCGAAGAGCTTCCCATCTCAGATTGGGTTGCGCAGGTGGCCGAAGGCGACGTGCAATACCGCACCAAAGCCCAAAGCCGCAAATCTCTTAAAGAAGAGTACTATAAGTCGCGCAAATGAAAATCTTTCTCGATGCCAATATTCTGGTAGCCGTGCTGAATAAAGAATACCCACTATTCAGCCATGCTGCCCGGGTGGTGAGCCTGACGGACAGGAAAGATTTTGAGGTGTATACTTCACCACTCTGTCTTGCAATTGCCTTTTATTTCGCCGGGAAAAAATCAGGTTCAAAGCTGGCCAGGGAGAAAATAACTCTTCTTTCGGAACGGATTCAGATTGCCGGTGTGGACGAAACTGCCGTTCGAAAAACCTGCCAGAATAAATCCATTCATGATTTTGAAGATGGCCTGCAATATTATGCAGCAGAATCTGCAGATTGCGAAGCCATTATCACCGAAAATCCCGAAGACTTTTACTTCGGAGAGATAAAAATTTTACGTTCCGAGGAATTTCTCGCCTTTGTTGCTTCGCGAAAAGCCTAACTTTATTTTGAACAACTATTGCGAATCAACCAAAACACAATCTAATTTCGCTCTACAAATCTGAACTATGGAAATTTTTCTGACCTCCGAAGCCTGGATTGCTCTTCTTACTTTAAGTTTACTTGAGGTGGTACTAGGAATCGATAATATCATTTTCATTTCGCTTCTAACCAACAAACTACCGGAAGCCACCAGAAAAACGGCAAGAACCGCGGGTATTGCGCTGGCTTTGATTTTCAGAGTAGCTATGTTACTCGGTATCACCTGGATCATTGGTTTCACCAAACCTATTTTCACTGTTTTTGATTTTACGGCCACCGGAAGAGATCTTATTCTTTTACTCGGAGGATTGTTCCTGATTGCTAAAAGCACCAGTGAAATTCATCACAAAGTAAATGAAGGCGGCCGCGAGGAAGACAAGGAGAAACTTGGAAAAGTGGCCAGGAAAAGTTTTGTTTCCATCATTATTCAGATCGGACTACTGGATATCGTTTTCTCTTTTGATTCCATTCTAACCGCCATCGGAATGACAGATCACATCATCATCATGATTCTCGCAGTGATTATTTCATTGATTGTTATGCTCATTTTTGCCGGAAAAATTTCGGCCTTTATAGAGCGCTATCCAACCCTTCAAATATTGGCGCTGGCATTTTTGATTCTTATCGGATTCGTCCTAATAGCCGATGGATTGCACCAACACATCAGCAAAGGATATATCTATGTTGCGGTTGCTTTTTCGCTCGCTGTAGAAGTGGTCAACATTAAAGTCCGTGATAAACGCGAGAAGAAATTCATTGGAGAAAAAATTGATTGAGCCTTTTTGGTGTCGGTTCTGTGAATAAACTACGGATAACTAAGCCATACTTCCCGCTGCTCCGGCACGTTCTAAAAGTACCTTTGGACTATAATCCTCCCGACATGTACAACCTGAATTCCACCTCGCTGCTGTGGCTCGCCTTAACAGTTTTGTTTGTTTCCTGCTCTTCCGATAAAGAAAAAATCGCTGTAGATCCGGCCTTCGGAGAATATATCAGCGGTTTTACTTCCGGATCTGTTTCCGGTGATGATCCCATTCGCGTGATCCTCGCCCAACCCTACTCCGGCGATCTCAACTTGTCGGCTCCACTGCCGGATAATATTTTCTCCTTCTCTCCAGGAATAGACGGCCAGGCAGTTTGGCTAGATCCGCAGACCATTCATTTTATTCCCGCTCAAAAATTGCCCGGAGGAACCGCTTACACTGCAAAAATGGAACTGGCAAAACTGATGGAAGTAAAACCGGGTTTGGAAACTTTCACCTTTCAGTTTCAAACCATCGAGCAGAATTTCAGTGTGTACACCGAAGGCTATAATACCTACTCACCGACCGATCTCACGCGCATTCAGTACAACGGAAAAGTCCACACCGCCATCGATGCCGACGTTGCCGATCTGCAAAAAGCATTTACCGCCACCCAAAACAATCAGGAAAAAGAAATCAAATGGTTTTCGATCTCAGGCAGAACATTCTCATTTTCTGTAGAAGACGTGGCGCGAGAAGATGAAGCCGGTGAGCTGTTGTTGAAATGGGACGGATCGGCATTGAATTCATCTCAGAAAGGTGAACGAAAAATTGACATCCCTGCACTGGGTGATTTTCGGGTGATCAACACCGCACTCAGCCAAAATCCTGAGCAGGTGCTCACCATTTATTTTTCTGATCCAATCGCCGAACAATCGCTCGATGGAATCATCTCTATTGAAAATGCCAGCGGTATGAGTTTCACGATTGATGGCAATGAAGTAAAAGCATTTCCGGACAGTCGCGTGAGTGGCCAACGGCTGCTGACGGTAGATGGGGCCATACAAAATGTGGCCGGCAAACCAATGAACCAACAATTCAGCAAGAGCATTTTGTTTGAAGAAGAACAACCCGATGTGCGTTTGTCCGAAAACAAATCCATCATGCCCCGCAGCGACAGGCTTACAGTACCCTTTGAAGCAGTTTCGCTAAAGGCTGTGGATGTGTATGTCACCAAGGTTTTTACGAATAATATCCTGCAGTTTTTCCAATCCAATCAACTCGGAAACACGAGCCAGATCACCTACGTTGGACGGCACATTTACCGCAAGCACGTCGATCTTCGTCAGGTTGCGGGTGGAAATCTCCACGAGTGGAAACAATATCACCTCGATATTTCTGATGTAGTGAAAGTTGATCCCGGAGCGATTTATAAGATCGAGCTGAGGTACAAAAAAGAGTATTCCGCCTACTCCTGTGAAGAAATAGCCGACGATGCTGCGGGGACCTCCACCTCCAACGACGGCTGGACCACCGACGGCACCTACTTTGTTGACGACTACTGGAGCGATTATGAATACAACTGGGAAAACATGGAGAACCCTTGTCACGCGGCGTATTACAGCCCCTACCGCACCCGATCGTCTGTTACCGTACTGGCTTCGGACATGGGCCTCACCGCAAAAATGGGTGGCGATAAAGAAATGTTTATCGCTTTAAACGATCTGATTTCTACTGATCCGGTTCGTGGAGCAAATATTACAATTTACGACCTGCAGCAACAGGTCATCGGCAGCGGAAAAACCAATAAAGATGGTTTTGCAATGATCAAACCCGTTGGAAAACCTTTTGTCGTAGTCGCCGAAAAAGGAAACAGCCGTTCTTACTTGAAAGTGGATGAATACAGCAGTTTATCGCTCTCTAAATTCGATGTGGAAGGCGCTACGGTGCAAGATGGCATCAAAGGTTTTATTTATGGAGAGCGCGGTGTTTGGCGCCCTGGAGATTCGCTTTACCTCAACTTTGTGGTTGAGGACAAACTGAACCTGCTTCCGGAATCTCACCCGGTGCAAATGGAGCTCAGAAATCCACGCGGTCAGGTTGTTCAACAGATGGTAAGTACCCAATCCGTCAATGGTTTTTACGATTTCAGAACAGCCACCGAGCCCGATGCCATCACCGGAAATTATGATGTAGCTTTTAAAATTGGTAACCGCCATTTCAGCAAAACGCTGAAAATCGAGACCATCAAGCCCAATCGACTCAAGATTAATTTCGAATTTGAATCGGAGCTCATCACCGGAACCAACGATATCAATGTTCCGCTGGAGGCGCGCTGGCTGCACGGTGCCAAAGCGTCGAACCTGACGGCTGATGTTGAAATGACGATCACACCAACCAAAACTACTTTTCAGAAATGGACCAACTATCATTTCGACAACAATCTGCAACATGCGGGAGATGCGGTTTCGGAATTCATTTTCGACGGAGCACTCAATGCTGACGGTCGCGCGGAAATTTCCGCAACGCTGTCCGATCAGGTGAAAAATGCACCGGGAATGCTGAAGTTGAATTTCCACACCAAAGTCTATGAACCCGGCGGCAATTTCAGCGAAGATTTTCATTCGGTAAAGTTCTCGCCGTACGAATCTTATGTCGGTATACAAACGCCCGAAGGAGAAATGTGGGGAAATGCGTTGGAAACGGAACAAGACCACACTGTTGAAATCGTGACCGTGAACGAACAAGGCGATCTGCTTTCACGTGAAAAACTTGAGGTAACGCTGTACAAACTAAATCGCAACTGGTGGTACGACAGTTACAACGGAAACAGTTTTAACTTCCTCAACAGCAGTAGCTATCGCGAGATCAAATCCGAAAAAATAAAACTCACTGGCGGAAAAGGCAATTACCAACTCAACATCCCAAACAGCGACTGGGGACGGTATGTACTCATGGTGAAAGATCCGGTGAGCGGACATTCCACCGCCGATTTCCTCTACTTCGACTGGCCATACTGGATGCGCGCCAACCGCGCAGAAAGTGAAGCTTCTACCATTCTGGGTTTCAGTAGTGACAAGGAAGTTTATGCGCCGGGAGAGAAAATCAAGCTCACTTTTCCGTCACCGGATCATGGCCGCGCATTGGTTTGCATCGAAAACGGCACCCGGATTCTCGAAAAATTCTGGGTGGAAACCAAACAAGGAGAAACCAAGGTCGAAATTGAGGTGACGGATAATATGGCGCCGAATGTTTTTGCGCACATCGCGCTGCTGCAACCGCATGCTCAAACCGTCAACGACCGGCCAATGCGGCTCTTTGGTGTAATTCCGCTGAAAATTGAAAATCCTGATACCCGATTGCATCCACAGATCGACGCTCCGGAAGTATTGCGTCCCGAATCCAAAGCCACGTTTGTGGTTTCCGAAAAATCCGGACGGGCAATGACTTACACTCTTTCGATTGTAGACGAAGGTCTGCTGGATCTGACCCGATTCAAAACCCCCAATCCTTGGGATGCCTTCTACGCGTCCGAAGCCCTCGGCATCCGCACCTGGGACATCTATGACCAGGTGATCGGCGCGCTCGGTGATCATGTGGGAACGTTGCTGAGCATTGGTGGAGATGAAGAAGCCATTGACCCCACGCAGCAAAAAGCCATGCGCTTTAAACCCATGGTGCGCCATCTGGGGCCTTTCACGTTGAAAAAAGGAGAATCTGCCCGCCATGAAATTGATGTTCCAAATTACATCGGTTCGGTGCGGGCAATGGTCACCGCAGGAATGGAACCGGCGTATGGAAATGCCGAAAAAGCCATTCCGGTGAGAAGTCCGCTGATGGTACTGGGCACGCTTCCCCGCGTGCTCGGTCCCGGTGAAAAAGTCAATCTTCCGGTGAATCTGTTCGCGATGGAAAATCACGTGAAAAATGTGACCGTGCGCGTAACCACCAACGATTTGCTTGCTGCCGACGGATCAGCTGAGCAGACACTCCGTTTTGCCGAACCCGGTGATGAAATGCTGATGTTTTCGCTCAAAACCGGAACACAAACAGGAATCGGAAAAATTACCATCGAAGCAACCAGCGGAAAGGAAAAATCCATTCATGAAATAGAGCTGGATGTCCGCAGCCCGAATCCATCCATGACCACCGTCCGCGACACGGTTCTTTTTGCCGGTGATCGATGGAATGCCGGTTTCGCTTATTTCGGCATCGACGGAAGCAACAAGGCGGTGCTGGAAATGTCCACCCTGCCGGCCATCAATCTTGAAAAAAGGCTGGATTATTTGATTCAGTACCCGCACGGATGCATCGAGCAAATCACCTCGGCGGCTTTTCCGCAGCTCTACCTGCATCAATTAATTTCGCTCGACAGCGACCGGCAAATTGAGGTGAAGCAAAACATTCAGGAGGTACTCCGGCAGTACCGCAATTTCCAGCAAACTTCCGGAGGATTTTCTTACTGGCCGGGAAACAATTACATCAGCGACTGGGGAACGAGTTACGCCGGTCATTTGATGCTCGAAGCAGAAGCGGCAGGCTATGCGGTTCCGTCGGGATTAAAATCGCCCTGGCTGAAATACCAGCAAAACCAGGCACGGCAATGGTCGGCCACGCGCGACCGGAATTACGGATACAGCCAGCGCAATCAGGCGTATCGGTTGTTTACGCTCTCCAAAGCCAACGCAGCCGATCAAAGCGCGATGAACCTGCTCAGATCGCTTAACGACCTCAACCTGTCGGCGCGGTGGATGCTGGCGCTTGCCTACATCGAAGCCGGTCAGCCTGAGGTCGCCGAATCGCTGATCCGCGGCATTGCCATGAACATTCCGGATTATGCCGAATTGAGTTATACCTACGGCTCCGACCTGCGCGACGAAGCTTTTGTGCTGCTCACTCTCGTCAGGCTGGAGCGTTTTGCCGATGCAGCACAGGTAGCGGAATCCATCGCGAAGCAACTCGGTTCTGAAAAGTGGTTCAGCACACAAACTACAGCGTTCAGCCTTGCTGCGCTGTCGGCATTTCTCGGAGAATCTGACGTCACAGGAGGATTGCAGGCCACTGTTTCTCACAACGGCAAGGAAAACAATTACGCTACAGCCAAGTCGCTCGTGCAGCAGGGTTTAACCACCAGCAACGGAAAAGGAAAAGTCAGTGTGGTGAATGAATCCGAGCAACCGCTGTTTGCCCGTTTGCTCATCACCGGAAAACCATTGGAAGGCAAAACCCCGCGAATGGCGAAAAATCTGTCTATGGAGGTCAGATATCTGTCTCCTGATTTCAAAACCATTCAACCTGACAAGTTGCCAATGGGCACCGATTTCATTGCGGAAGTCACCATTCACAATCCCGGAACGAGAGGAAATCTGTACGAAATGGCGCTGACGCAGATTTTTCCTTCGGGATGGGAAATTCTGAATCCGAGAATGCGCGATGACAGCGAATCGACGCTTCCCACCTATCAGGATGTGCGCGATGACCGCGTGATGACTTACTTCGACATTGCCGAAGGAAAATCGATTACTTACCGAATCCGGTTGAACGCGACTTACGCGGGTCGATACTACTTACCGGCAGTTCTGTGCAATGCGATGTACGACGAAAACATCATCGCCACCGAACCCGGAAAGTGGGTGGAAGTTGTGGAGTAAGAAAAAAGTGTTGAAGCAATCAAAGAAAGTTCTCATACCGCTCGTAATTCTTGCAACCGTCGTTTTTACCTGGTGGTTGTTTTGCCTGCCGGAAAATTTATTCGATGATCCTGTTAGCACCGTTCTGAATGACCGCGACAACCAATTGCTCAATGCGCGGATTGCTGAAGATGGCCAATGGCGTTTTCCGGAGTCGGACAGCATTCCGGAGAAATTCGAAATATGCTTGCTGGAGTTTGAAGATCGTAGGTTTCAAAATCACCCCGGAGTAGATTTTCGCGCCATTGCAAGGGCCATTCAACAGAATTGGGAAGCCGGAAAAATAGCGAGCGGAGCCAGCACCATCACCATGCAGTTGATGCGCATGAGCCGAAAAAACCGGAGGCGCTCGTGGTGGAATAAACTCATTGAAACCGCCATGGCAACGCGCGCTGAGTTTCGACATTCCAAAGAAGAACTGTTGAGAATGTATGCCTCTCACGCACCTTTCGGAGGAAATGTTGTCGGATTGGATGCTGCAACCTGGCGATACTTTAGCAAACCAGCTCATTCCCTCACCTGGGCCGAAGCCGCGGTGTTGGCCGTGTTGCCCAATGCTCCGGGTTTGATTTACCCCGGACGAAGTCAGGAGGCATTGAAGTCCAAGCGCGATAATCTGCTGCACCGGCTCAAAGAAAACGGAACCATTGACGAAGAAACATATCGTCTTTCGCTGCTCGAGCCATTGCCCGGAACTCCGATCCCGCTTCCGAACCGCGCCCCTCACCTGCTGAACTTTTTGGCTTCTTCGACCCGGTCCGAAAATGCCATTCAATCTACCATCGACGGAAGTTTGCAGGATGATTGCAACCGGCTGCTCAACCGGCACATGGAAATGTTGTCGTATAACCATGTCAGAAACGGCGCCATTCTGGTGGCGGATGTGAACACGGGGGAGGTATTGGTGTATGCCGGAAATGTGCTGAACAGGTCTGGAAATTTTGGTGAAGCCAACGATATGATCCGCACACCGCGCAGTTCGGGCTCAGCGTTGAAGCCGTTTTTATACGGCATGATGCTTCAGCGTGGAAAAATGACTCCGCGGCAATTGGTGGCTGATATTCCAACGCAATATTCTGGTTTTGCTCCGAAGAATTTTGACGAGCAGTTTGCAGGTGCTGTGCATGCCAACGACGCACTCTCCCAGTCGTTGAATATTCCAGCCGTTCGCATGTTGAGAAGCTATGGCATACCTACTTTTCATCAGGATCTGAAGCAAATGGGTTTCACATCGGTCAACCGCCACGCCGGGCATTACGGATTGAGTCTGATACTTGGTGGCGCGGAAACCACCCTGTGGGAACTCGTTCGGGCGTATCGGGTTTTGGGGGCTCAGCTGAATCACCAACCTGGCCTCAACGCAGGACTGAACGTAGGATTCGACACGCAGGAACCCGATATGAACTGGCCGATGGAAACCGGAGCGGCATGGGCCACCGCCGAAGCCATAACCGCGGGTAACCGACCGCGCGAAGATGCACAATGGCGGGCATTTGCCGACGCGCAGAAAATTGCCTGGAAAACCGGAACCAGCTATGGCTTTCGAGACGCCTGGGCGGTAGGATTTAATAAAGACTATGTAGTCGGAATCTGGGTGGGCAATGCCAACGGTGCCGGTCGTCCGGGATTAACCGGTTTGAATGCGGCGGCTCCGCTGCTCTTTGAAGTATTCAATTTTCTGCCTCGATCGGCATGGTTCGAAAAACCTGTCGGCGAATTGCGTGCGGTGGAAATCTGCCGGCACAGCGGAATGCGCGCTTCAGAAAAATGCGGATCACTGGTCACAGAAGAAATTCCGGTGAGTAGCTTACCGGCTCAAAAGTGCCATTATTGTCGGTTTCTTCACCTTGATAAATCGGGAAAATATCGTGTGAATTCACAATGTGCAAATCCAGCGGAAATAAACCGCGTTTCTCAGTTTGTGCTTCCACCGTTGCAGGAATGGTATTACAAACGCAATCATGCTAATTACCAGACAACTCCTCCGTGGTTTGCCGGTTGTAATCCTGACTGGAACGAGTCGCCGATGCACCTGATTTATCCGCGCGATGCCTCCCGAATTTTTATTCCGCGTGAACTGCACGGCGAGAAGGAGAAAATCGTGTTGAAAGCCGCTCACCGAAATCCAAACAGCCGGTTGTTCTGGCACCTAGACGATGAATACCTCGGTGAAACTTCCGTGCATCACCACATGGAAATTCAGACGTTGCCGGGGAGGTTTCCGCTTACGCTGGTAGACGAGGATGGATATACGCTGGAGACGGTGATTGAGGTGGTAGATCGATGAAATTTACTGACCCTCCCCTTCATCCCCTCCGTCTGAGGGGATTGTGCCAGGCGCGGGGAGCGCCAATTTCTGAAAATTACTCCGGAACGGCTTTCCCAACTAACCGAATCACTCCGTAAAGCAACAACACTCCAACCGGCATCAACCAAAGTCCGTTAATTCCAGCAAACGCAGAAATTACAGCAAGAACAACCGCTACTGAACCAACTGTCAGCGCGTAAGGCAATTGGGTATTGACGTGCGCCATGTGATCTGTGGATGTAGACAGTGAGCTGAGAATGGTGGTATCGGAAATCGGAGAGCAGTGATCTCCGAGCACAGAACCGGCAAGCACCGCCGAAACGACATGAAAAAAGATTTGCTGGGCCGTAGCGACATCACAACCGGCAGCCTCGCATACCGTCCAGCTGAGCGGCAACATCAACGGATAGAGAATGGCCATTGTCCCCCACGATGAGCCGGTAGAAAATGCCACCAGCGCCGCGAGAATAAAAGTCAATGCCGGAATCAACCAATACGGCACATTTCCTGTGATCAAACCGGTGAGGAATTCTGCGCTGTGCATTTGTTCGGTAATGGCCGCCAACGACCACGCCAGCACCAGAATCACAATCGCACCGATCATTGTTTTAAATCCGGTGAAAACCGTTTCAACCGATTCGCCGATAGAAAGAATGCGTTGAGAAATGGTCATTCCCAATGCGAGCGTCAATCCGGCCAATGACGACCACAACAGCGCCGTATACGAATCTGAACCACCGATGGTGAGGGCGAGTTTTCTGAAAAATCCGGTTTCTGCATCGTCCCAGATGGTGTCACTCCACCCGGTGACGAGCAATCCGGTAACGGTTCCAATAATCACTACGGCAATGGGCAGAATGGCATTGATCGATCTGAATTTGATTCCCTCTTCCGGTTGCAGCGCTTCGAGATCGGAGTTTTTGCCGGTATTGACCGCAGATCGCGTTGGATTTCCAGCACGTGCAATCTGCTCGGCCTTCAGCATCGGACCGTAATCCCGACGCATCCAAATCAGCATAAAAATAAATACGAGTGTCAATAGTGGGTAAAACGCATAAGCAAGCGAATTCACGAGCACGCCATAAGCGCCCATTGCAATATGTGTTTCTTCGGAATTAATAATCTGTAGTCCACTGTCGATGTACCCGAGTTGCGCGCCAATCCATGTGGTGATCAATGCAATGGCTGCAACAGGAGCCGCAGTGCTATCGACAATGTAGGCCAGTTTTTCGCGTGAGATATTGAGCCGATCCGTCACCGGGCGCAAGGTATTCCCGACAACCAATGTATTCGCATAATCATCAAAAAAGATGGCGATTCCCATGGCCCAGGTGGTGAGCTGACCCGAGCGGGCATTGGTGGCGTATTTTGCCAAACGGTTCACCACGCCCATCATGCCACCGTTGCGGGATACCAGCGCTACAATTCCACCGATAAATAGTGAAAACAATATCACCGCCAGATGTCCCCAATCGTTGAGCGCGCCGATGATGTAGGTGTCGATCACCCGGAAAAAGCCACCGAACATTCCGCTCCAACCGGTGCCGTAATAGCCAACGCAACCCGCGCCGAAAAGTATTCCGAGGAAAAGGGAAATAATAACTTCTTTAAAAACCAGCGCAAGCACAATGGCAATGAGCGGAGGCAGTACCGATGAGCACGCAGAGCCCCCACGCGCCGCACGCGTTCGTCGCCACCGTCGACGACGCGCTGTGGGTCGAGGTGGCCGGGTTCTTCGACGACGCGCAGCTCCTCGACCTCCTCCTGGCTCGGCACCCGCGGGGAGTGGATGTCATAGACCCCCGGCCCTACCCCGCGTGCGAATCCTGCCTCCTGGAGCGCCGGCAGCACCTCCATCCGGGACCGCGCCGCCTCGATGCTCGTGACATCGGCGTCCAGACCGTCGATCGCCCCGATGACCTCGCCGAACTCCGAGTAGCACAGGTGGGTGTGCACCTGGGTCCGCGGGGCGGCCACCGCGGTGGCGAGCCGGAAGGCCCCCACCGACCAGTCGAGGTAGGCGGCGTGGTCCTTCTCGCGGAGCGGCAGGAGCTCGCGCAGGGCCGGTTCGTCGACCTGGATCACCCCGATCCCCGCTTCCTCGAGGTCGGCGACCTCGTCCCGCAGGGCCAGGGCCACCTGCGCGGCGGTCTCGGCCAGCGGCTGGTCATCACGCACGAACGACCAGGCGAGGATGGTCACCGGACCGGTGAGCATGCCCTTGACCGGCTTGTCGGTGAGCGAGGCGGCATACCTGGACCACTCGACGGTGATCGGAGCCGGCCGGGTGACATCGCCCCACAGGATCGAGGGCCGGGTGCAGCGGCTGCCGTAGGACTGCACCCAGCCGTTCGCCGTGACCGCGAAGCCCTCGAGGTGCTCGGCGAAGTACTGGACCATGTCGTTGCGTTCGGCCTCGCCATGGACCAGCACGTCCAGGCCGAGCTGCTCCTGCAGGGCGATCACGCGGGCGATCTCCTCGCGCATCGCCGCGGTGTACTCCTCGGTGCTCAGCTCGCCCTTGGTGTGCTGGGCGCGGGCCCGGCGGATCTCGGCGGTCTGCGGGAACGAGCCGATCGTCGTGGTGGGCAGCGGCGGCAGGTCCAGCACCTCGCGCTGGGCCGCGACCCGCTCGGCGTAGTCGGCCCTCCGGTAGTCGGCATCGGACAGTCCGGCGACCCGCTCGCGGACCTCGCTGCGTCGCACGCCGGGGTGCTCCTGGCGCGAGCGGCGCCGGTCGCGGGCGGTGGCGAGGGTCTCGGCCACCGCGTGGGGCCCCTCGACCAGGGCGGTGGCCACCGCGAGGACCTCCTCGACCTTCTGGTCGGCAAAGGCCAGCCACGACCTCAGCTGGGGGTCCAGGTCCGGCTCGCTGCCGACGTCGTACGGCACGTGCTGCAAGGAGGTGGAGGTGGCCACCGCCACCCGTCCCTCGCTGCGCGCGTCGGGGCCAAGGCGGTCGGCGAGGCGGCTCACCTTGTCCAGCGCTACCTCCAGGTCGGCCCGCCAGACGTTGCGGCCGTTGACCACCCCGGCCACCACGGCGGTGTTCCCGAGCCGGCCGAGCACCTCGGCGGCGGGCACCTCACCCCGCACGAGGTCGATCCCCACCGACTCGACCCCGGCATCGGCCAGTACCGGCAGGGCGTCGTCGGCCGGACCGTAGGCGATCGGCACGAACAGTGCCGGCCGCTCGGGGCGGGACAGCTCGGCGGCCAGGACGGTGTAGGCGCGCTGCGTGGCGTCCAGCACCTCCTCGCGGGAGTGCCCCCAGTCGACGGCGAGCGCGGGCTCCTCGACCTGCACCCACGGTGCGCCGACCCGGGCCAGGGAGCGCAGCAGCTCCTCCTGCTCCCGCGTGACCCCCGTCGGCGTGTCGACGACCGCCCGGACCAGGAGGTCGCCCCGTCCCCGCCCGTCGAGGTGGGGCACCCCCCGCCCGCGCAGCCGGAACACCCGACCGGTCTGCGTGCCGGCAGGAACGAGGAGGTCCTCGACGCCGCCGGCGCCG
>CALDPJ010000403.1 GCA_937911795.1 uncultured Flavobacteriales bacterium
TGGTCATCTTCAATGAGTCGGTATTCGCTGAATTCTGCATGGTAAGCTCCACGGGCATCAAAAACCAACTTAAACGATTGAGGCGTTTTCCGAACCCGAAATGCCAGATGGGTTGCGAAAATACCCCGCGCCACAACCGTTTGTGGGCGCACAACACCAAAAATAGTTTTCAGGGTAAACCGGTTCAATTTCCAGTTTTTCACACCCGGAAACATCGGTAAGACAATTGCATTGGGGCAAAGCCTTCTGATTTTCAGGCGAGACGTTCTGAAACTGCGAAGGGAAACGAACGCTACAAGACGTACCGGCTGCTTTTGTTCTGCCGACAGAAACCTGACCACATCTATAACCTGGCTGGCATAGACGCCCGAAGGAGAATCGTTGAAAGTGAGGTACACCGTCATGTGGTGGCAAAGCTATCGAATTTTAAAATCAAGGAGGTTGTTTTCACCAGGAGTTCCTGCGATTCTTCCTGATTCCGGGGCAAAACAAAACCGCCCGGCTATTGAGCGCAGGCGGTTTCGACATTATGGAGGAGAATATTCAGACCAGTAAGAACTGTTTATTTGCTTGTTCCACGTCTTTGATTGGTACCGTCGTTATTGTTTCTTCGGATATCTTCCGCGGTGTTCATATTATACTGATCACGTGAAGAATTATATCGCTTGTACTGATCTTCAGAAAGAATTCCCTCCAGTTCACGATCATAACGATCCTGATAGTCTTTCTGCATTCTGCGACGGTCGGCATCTGATAAGTCGCTGTTGTCGTCCAGTGATCGGTTGTTGTTGTACAGGGTGTTGTTTTGCTCCTGTAAACGACGTTTCTGATCATCGGTCAACTCAAGATCGCGGGCCATACGATCGGTGTGGTCACGAACATACTGGTCATTTTGTGCCTGAGAGCGCTGATTCTGGTTGTTTTGTGTTCTGTCGTTTTGCTGGGTTTGTGTTTTGTCTCTCTTGTCATGGGTCTTGCTTTCCTGGGCATTTACCGAGAAAACAGTTGCCATAAAAAATGCTAGTGCTACGAATGTGGTTTTCATGATTTCTTAAATTTTAATTTGTTAATGAATTTGGTGCTTGTTTAAGGATTCTCCTTTTAGTCTGTGTGGGTTGTGATTTTCAAAGCATATGCCAAAGGATTTTTATTTCATTTCGTCCATTGCTTTCGAGATATTCCAAACTTCCAGTTTCTACCTTATTAAGGCGTGCAAAACGGGTTCGGATCTTCTGCTGAAAATTGGTCGACGCTGACTCCCGCTCAATGGCTGGATTCACCAAGGTTTCCGGATTTTCAGATGTAAATTTTCAGGATAGTTCCCCCGGATAAAAAGTTCTCGGATTTTAATTTTGCGGAGCTGCCAAATCCCTGATGCCGTAGTTGCTACACGACGTCTTCTGTTGACTATTTCCACGCTTTGGGGAAAATTTTGATCGGAGCAATGTCAAAACCCACACCATGTTCTGACAGGATTGGAACCATTTACAATTTCATTAAATTTGGCCATGCGAAATCTGATCCTGCTGATTTGCATCGGTTTCACAACCACCATCAGCGCCCAGCATCATTTTACCCGTCAGGATACCTTGCGCGGCACCATTACTCCCGAACGGGCGTGGTGGGATCTGCTGCACTATCATCTGGATATAGCTGTTCATCCTTCAGACAGTTCTATTGCAGGAAAAAATACCATCACCTACCGCGTGCTCAGTTCAGAAGACCGAATGCAAATCGACCTGCAGCCACCGCTTAAAATCGACAGTGTAATTCACCAGGGTATGGTGCAGGAAGTAATTAAAGATGGAAAAGCATGGTTTGTTTCTTTCAGCGGCGCACAATCTAAAGGCGAAGTGCACGAAGTGGAAGTCTGGTACAGCGGCAAACCGAAAATAGCACGCAGGGCGCCATGGGATGGCGGGATGACCTGGAAAAAAGATGACAACGGAAAACCTTTCGTAGCGTCGGCTTGTCAGGGTATCGGTGCCAGTGTGTGGTGGCCGTGCAAAGATCATATGTACGACGAGCCCGACAGTGCACGCATTTCGGTTCGCGTACCCGAAGGACTGATGAATATCTCAAACGGAAGGCTCGAAGCGACCGATGTGCACGACGACGGAAGCCAGACTTTTCACTGGGTGGTTCGCAATCCCATCAACAATTACGGCATCAATATCAACATCGGAGATTACGTTCATTTCACCGATACATTTCCCGGTGAGAACGGCCCGCTTTCCTGTGATTACTATGTGCTGCGTAATGATTTCCCGAAGGCGAAAAATCATTTTCCATTCGAAACCCACAGAACACTGGCCGCATTTGAACACTGGTTTGGGCCTTATCCGTTTTACAGCGATGGATATAAACTGGTGCATGTTCCTTACCTCGGCATGGAGCACCAGAGTTCGGTGACTTACGGAAATGGATTCGAAAACGGCTACATGGGAATGGATCTCAGCAGTAGTGGCTGGGGCATGAAGTTCGATTTTATCATTGTACACGAAAGCGGCCACGAGTGGTTTGCCAATAACATCACCTACCGCGACATTGCCGATATGTGGATCCATGAATCGTTCACGGCATACGGCGAAGGATTGTTTGTGGAGTTCTACTACGGAAAAGATGCCGGGGCGGAATACATCACCGGAACGCGTGCAAATATCACCAACGACGCCCCAATCATCGGCCAGTACGGAGTCAATCATGAGGGCTCTGGTGATATGTACTACAAAGGCGCCAATATGCTGCACACCATTCGCCAACTGATGGACAACGACGACCGCTGGCGGGATGTGCTGCGCGGCCTCAATGAGAAATTCCGGCACCAGACTGTAACAACAAGCCAGATAGAGCGCTACATTTCGGATGCAATGGGAATGGAACTTAAACCTGTTTTCGATCAATATCTTCGGGATGTCCGGATTCCGGTGCTGCAGTGCTACTGGACCGATAACATTTTGAATTATCAATGGGTAAATACCGTTCCTGATTTTAATATACCTGTGAAAGTGAATGTTGCGGGAAAGACGGTTGAACTTCCGGCTGCCACCGAACCGGCTACCATGGAATTTGCCAAAGCCACACGGAAAGTTGAGTTACATCCGGATTATTACGTATTTCTCAAGGTGATTTCAGCACCAGATCTTACCGATTGAATCAATCGTAGAGAATCGTATTTTTAACGCCACCTGCAAGTAAAAACCTATAGCAAACTTAATCTTGAATCATGCGAATTTTCATTCTTATCCTTACTTCATTATTCCTTCTTCAATATGCTCATGCTCAGGAGGAAGCCGGAGTAACAGCTAAAATTGTTGAGGAAATAGCACTTCCCGGAATTGCTTCGGCATCGGGGCTCGAAAGCAAGGGTGATTTCTATTATGTAATCGGCGATGATTCTCCGTGGCTGTACGAACTGGATTCCACCTACAAAACCACCCGTAAATTTTTGATTCACCACCATTCCTTCGAAGGGGTTGATCGCATACCCGGTGATGTTAAACCGGATTATGAAGCCATCGTCAATTACAAGTGGGGCAGTAAAGATTTGCTGATTTTCGGTTCCGGGTCCGGGCCGGAAAGAAAGACCATGATGCGCGTTGATTTTACAAGTCGCGGATACGATGTAAATGAATATACACTCGAACATCTGTACGATCAAATAATGAAAGCCGGAAATTTGTCTCCCGGGCAGTTGAATATTGAAGGTGCGGTTTCTTGGCGCGACCACCTTGTACTGATGAACCGTGAGACCAACCAACTGATCCTGATCGCGAAAATGGATTTTGAGCGCTACATGAAAATGGATCCCGGGAAGCAGGCCAAAAAGAATCTGAAAATCAACTTCTACAACTTTGAGCTTCCTTCAATCGACGGAGTTCAAGCTCAGTTTTCAGGCGGCATGAAAGTTTCCGGTGAGCACGTGATGGTGTTCACAGCTTCTGTGGAAGGAAGGAGTGATTCACAACGCGATGGCCAGATACTCGGTAGTTACGTGGGCCTGATTCCGCTGAAGAACATTACCAATGGAGAGCTGCAAATCGCGCAGGTTATGAAAGACGGGCAGCCGTACATTGGTAAAATTGAATCGGTTGACATAGAAAAAGTCAAAGATCACAAACTGTCGCTCAACGCCGTAACCGACGATGACCAGGGCGGCTCCAGCTTCCTTAGAATCAAACTCACGCGCTAAACGCCCGGTTGCAATGTCGTTGGAATTTGTGTTGTTTTCGGTTGCACCGGAACCCTCTTTTTCGGTCGTGATTTCTGCTCTTTTCGCTTCAGATCTTTTAGAAACCCAATGGCCATGGGAATGTCATCACTGATTAGGGTGATGTATGTTCCTTTGGTGGCTTTTTCAACCGAGCACAAAATCGCTTTCTGTTCATCGGCAACAATGGTCACCGGTAGATTTTCATCTACCTTCCGGATTCCTTCGAGCATCAGATCAATCAACTCCTGTGGATCTCTTCCCCTCAGAATTCCCGCCCGACGGATGATTATCTCATCAAAAACCTCAGCACTTACTTTACCGAGTTCGATGATATCCTCATCCCGTCGATCACCAGTGCCGGAGATAATCCCCACCTTCGAATAATTCCCAAGATTCTTCAGAAATTTGCCAATGGCCTGAATTCCCGCGGGATTGTGTGCGTGGTCGAGCAGCAGACTAAAGTTGTTGAATTCAAACAAATTCATCCGGCCGGGAGTGAGATCCGGAGATGGAACGAACGATTGCAGTGCCTGACGGATATCTTCGGGCTTCACCCCACGCAAAAATGCGGACAGCGCAGCGGGCAAAACATTTTCTATCATGAATTCAGCTTTGCCGCAAAAAGTGAGTGGAATGTTCTGAACATGGTCAATTTTTATGGCCAGTGTGCCGCTGTATATGGTGATGTAACCTTCGTCATAAACCGCAGCAACGCCTCCCGATTGGCAATGTTCAACAATCCTCGGATTTTCCTTATTCATGCTGAACAAAGCCATTTTGGATTTCACATGCGCCCGCATTGCGTATACGTGATCGTCATCGGCATTCAGAACCGCATGGCCTTCTTTATTTACATTTTCAACCACCACCGATTTTACCTGAGCAAGCTGATCCAGCGTGTGGATGCCTTTCATGCCGAGATGGTCGGAAGCGATGTTGGTCACAATTCCGATATCGGATTCTGTATAACCCAGCCCTTCGCGAAGAATTCCGCCGCGGGCAATTTCGAGCACTGCAAAATCGACGGTAGGATCGCGCAAAACAAAACGGGCACTTTTCGGGCCGGTGCAATCTCCTTCCAGCAGCAATTTATCCTGAATGTAGATTCCATCAGAGGTGGTGAATCCGACTTTATGTCCAACATTCTTGAGGATATGGGCAATGAGGCGGGTAGTGGTGGTTTTGCCATTGGTGCCTGTTACCGACACAATTGGAATCCGGGTTGGATTTCCTTCGGGAAACAACATATTAACAACCGGCTCGGCAACATTTATCGGAAGTCCTGTGGTTGGGTGCAGGTGCATCCGGAATCCCGGAGCCGCATTTACTTCCAGCACAGCACCGCCGGTTTCGGTAAGAGGCAGAGCCAGACCTTTGGATACCACGTCAATTCCGCAGATATCCAGACCCACGATTCGTGCTATTCGTTCAGCCATGAATATGTTATCGGGATGAACCGTGTCGGTAACGTTCGTTGAGGTTCCGCCGGTACTTAGATTGGCCGTTGTTTTCAGGTACACTTTTTTGTTTGGAGGCAATACCGACTGAAGCGTGTAGTGCTGTGACTTCAATAGGTTCAGCGTTCCTTCATCTACCGGAATCCTGGTGAGTTTGTTCTCATGCCCGTTGCCTCTGTTGTGATCGGAATTAACCATTGTTATCAGTTCCTGAATGGTGGATGAACCATCTCCGGTAACGTGAGCGGGGGTGCGTTTGGCGGCGGCAACCAGTTTATAATTGACAACGAGTAACCGGAAGTCCGCTCCGGCTACATAGCGTTCCACAATGATGCGGTCTGAAAATCTGCGGGCATAGGCATAAGCTTTTCGCGCTTCTTTTTCTGAATTGATGTTGATGGTTGCACCTTTTCCCTGATTGCCATTAAAAGGCTTGATTACGCACGGAAAACCAATTTGCCGGAGTGCATCCTGTAATTCTGATTCCGTGTAAATAATCTCGCCTTCGGGAACGGGAATTCCAGCCTGCGATAACAGATACTTGGTTTCACTTTTATCACCGGCTATATCGATTCCGATTCCACTTGTATCACCGGTGATGGTAGCTGATATGAGTTTTTGGTGAATACCATACCCCAGTTGAACCAGTGAATTCCGATGCAGACGGAGGTAAGGGATATTCCGGCGCCGGGCTTCCTGAATTATTGACCAGGTGCTGGGTCCGAACTGATCTTCCTGGCGGATTTCCCGCAGTGCCTGAAGATCTTTTTCCAGATCGTAGGGTTTGCCTTCAATCAATGCCTTCACGATTCGTACAGACGCTTTGGCAGCATAAACTCCTGCACGCTCTTCGCGGTAGGAAAAAACCACGTCATAAATCCCTTTTTCTCCAATGCCACGTGTTTTTCCGAAGTTACATTTCATTCCGCTCAGGGTCTGGATTTCGAGTGCAATATGTTCAGCAACATGCCCCATCCAGGTTCCTCGTCTTACTCTTTTAAAAAATCCGCCTACCTTTCCCGGCGAACAACGGTGTTCACAAAGTGAGGGAATTAAGTGTTCCAGCCGGTCGGCAAATCCTTCAATTTCATCCGATGGTTTTTCTTCCATCTCCTGCAGATCGAGTTTTAAAACAATCAATCTGTGCCTTTTATTTGACCAATAGTTCGGTCCCCTGATAATCTGAATATCGAGAATCTTCATAGCTTAAGTGTTGTGCAGAATGGTACTGCGAGTATGCGTTAACTTGTAGTTTAAAAAGTGCGTTGTTTAAAAATAACTAAAGTCTTCCGAAAATCGTAACAGCATCTGTTAACTTTGCGGCGTCAAAATCATTTTTTTTGACTCCCCTTATACTTTTTTAACAGATGCCAGAACAGGAGATCAGAAAGCCAATGGGTACGCTCATTGCCATTGGCGGTGCAGTAGATGATGGAACTATTGAAGACAATGAAAATGCGGAAAATCTGAACCTTAGGTTTTTCGAAGTAGGGATTTTAAAACGTTTTCTGCTTTCGCTGAAAGGGGAGAGCAACCGGATAGAAATTATTACCACCGCTTCTAAAATTCCTAAGGAGACCGGTCAGCATTATATCGATGCATTTCGACGGTTGAACAGCGAGAATGTTGGAGTGCTCAATATTCGCAACGCGAAAGATTGCGATAAAGAGGAATATTTTGAAAGATTGAGAGCCGCAGAAGGAGTTTTGTTTACCGGTGGTGATCAGTTGCTGTTGACAAAAGCCTTCGGAAATTCAGAATTTCTGAAAATTCTTCAGGATCGATATCAAAATGAAAAATTTGTAATTGCCGGAACAAGTGCCGGGGCTATGGCCATGTCAAAACACATGATCGGCCGGGGTAGCAGTTCCGAGGCGCTTTTGAAAGGGGCAGTAAAGATGGCTTCCGGCCTTTCATTTATGGAACCGGTTATTTTTGACACGCACTTTATTAAACGCGGTCGTTTCGGTAGGTTGTGCCAGGCGGTAGCACAGCACCCGTCGTGTGTGGGAATTGGCTTGGGAGAGGACGCCGGGTTACTGATCAGCGAAGGAAATCATATGGAAGCAATCGGTTCCGGACTTACTATGATCATTGAAGGTGATAATATCAAATACACCAATATTGAAGACGTAGAACCGGGAGAACCTATTTCCATTGAAAATCTTCGGGTGCATGTGCTGGCCATGGGGCACAGTTATATGCTGTCGGAACGGCGAATCATTTATTGATAAATGTGTACTTCACAAGCCTGACCTGTACAGGCAACACCACGATACATTCCGGGCGTATTAAAGCTAAGGCTGTAATTGCCATTTGCGTCAAGAGAAATCAATCCACCTTCGCCGCCTTGTTTTTTAAGTTTCTGATGCACCACAAATTCTGATGCTTCTCTGAGCGTTAGATTTTTGTATGCCATCAACGCGGCCACATCGTAAGCCACGAGGTTTCGCAGAAAAAATTCTCCGTGGCCGGTGCAGGAAACCGCGCAGGTGAGGTTGTTTGCATAGGTGCCGGCACCAATCACCGGCGAGTCGCCCACTCTTCCGTAGCGTTTGTTGGTCATACCACCAGTTGAAGTGGCCGCTGCAAGATTTCCATCGAGGTCCAATGCCACTGCTCCTACCGTACCGAATTTGTCTTCCTTTCGGACGGTTTCATTGTCCATCAGTTTATCTTCTCCGGTGTGGTCGAGAATTACTTCGCCACTTTCACGGGCCTGCTGCAACTGTAAAAACCGGGCTTCTTCAAAAAAATAGGTAGGTTCTACCAGTTCGCAACCGCGGTGCTGGGCGAACAGTTCGGCGCCTTTTCCCGCCAGCATTACGTGCTCGGAATACTCCATTACTTTTCTGGCCGCGGCAATTGGATTTTTCAGTTTCTGAACAGCAAGTACAGCGCCTGCAGCCAGATTCCTGCCATCCATTATGGATGCATCCATCTCGTTTTTGCCGTCGTGGGTAAATACCGAGCCTTTTCCGGCATTGAACAGCGGCGAATCTTCGAGCATTTTAACCGATGCTTCCACAGCATCTACCGCGCTGCCGCCATTCTTCAGGATTTCTTCTCCGGCGAGAACAGCTTCCGTCAATTTTTCACGATGCGCGCGTTCATTGGCGGCATCCATGTGTTCGCGCAGAATGGTTCCGGCACCGCCGTGAATCAATATCGCATATTTGCCCGCTGTCTTCATTTCAATAATAAAGATAAGGAAGAGCAGCGTCTATCTGTATCTGAAATATTATTTAGGAGATCTTCTGGTGAAGATGGCCACAATGGCGGTCGTAATGATTCCCATCACAGGTGTACCGATAATGACCTGAATCAGGTAACTTTTCAGATTAAAATATTCTTCTGCCGCTTCGCGGGTCATTTTGCCTTCGGAAACGGCATACTCAGTTGCATTGGCAAAATAATCCGGTGAGATGACTTCGGACGTCAGGAATTGTGTGAGCGGGCTGAGCAGGGTCACAATGGCGGTAATAATCAGGCCGGAGATAAATCCTTGTTTGTAGGTCATAAAACCGCCATAGTTTTTTTTTCGCTTATCAAGCAAAGCCAATATATAAATGAGGATGGAAGGAATGGCTACGAAATTGGTGTAGATCATGTGCTGGTCGATGTGCTCATCGTGCAGGCCGGTTAGCTTTTCCATCGTCATCCACAGCAATTGCATAGCGACGAATAACAGCCCCCATTTAATTTCGGTTTTAATATTTTTCATGGGTGAGGAAAATTGGTTCTGATATCGGGTTGTTTTATTCTCAGGGAATATTATCTCAAATTTATATTGCCGACCTAACAAATGAGGATGAGATTAAATATACGGTTACACAAATTGTGACCAACGGAGGTAGGATTGATGGCTTGCTGAATGTTGTCGTGAATATTACTGATACTACCTTCCATCATATAGCACGGTGCGGTGACGATTTTATGTTCTTCGTCAATCGCAATTTCATCCAGTGTTCGCATCATTACTTTCGCTCCGATGGACTCCATTCCTGAACTAATGCCGGCAATATCGTACGGAGAAGCAGCTTCGGTACTGCCCACTGTGAGGGTAGCGCCCACGTCAGAACCTTGCAGCGCTTTAGCAATCACCGTAGGTCCCATGCACAAACCGGCTATGGGTTTTTTACTGCGGATCATGTCGCGGATAAGTTGTGTGACTTCCGGTAAGATTTCACCTTCCGGCCCGCTGATCGCCCATTTATTGAGATTCTTTGCAGCGCCAAATCCGCCGGGAATCACCAGCGCGTCGAGGTCTTGCGGATTCACTTCGGTCACTGGTATGATTGCTCCGCGTGCAATTCGGGCCGCTTCGGTAAGCACATTACGGGATTCCTGCATTTCGTCACCCGTGCGGTGATTTACAACATGGTGTTGATCTACATCGGGCGCCATGCACACCACTTCGGCTCCGTGTTGGTCGAGTGCCAGTAACGTGAAAACCGCTTCGTGGATTTCTGAACCGTCATAAACACCACATCCGGCCAATAAAACTCCTACTTTCATCTTTTCTTTTTTGGATCAGAACAAAAATAGAATTTCGCCATGATTTCCCAAGTGACCGGCTCAATCACGCCGTTAAATTCTATCACCGGGGTGCAGCAAAAATGAATCAGAGGAAAAGCAGTTATTTTGTTTTTTTGAAAGTTGGACAGGTGTTTAGAATCTCCTATATTTGCACCTCCAAAATTGGAGGTAGAAATATTATACAGTATGGCGAATCATAAATCAGCACTCAAAAGAATCCGACAGACCGCAACGCGCAGAATGCACAATCGGTACTATCACAAGACAACCCGAAATGCAATTGCACGGTTGAAAGAATCTACAGATGCCAAAGAAGCTCAGGAGCTTTTATTGAAGGTTTCTGCAATGATCGATAAACTGGCGAAGCGCAATATCATTCACCAGAATAAAGCAGCCAACCTGAAGTCAGGTGTTACCAAACACGTCAATTCGCTGTCGGCATAGTCGCTTTACTTCGTACTGAAAATCAAAAAATTCTGAACCCCGGCTATTATGCCGGGGTTTTTTTATATTTATGGTTCAAACTATTGACCTTGAACTACATTAACCGGGGAGGAATAAAGGCCTGGGCCGAGGACGACCGCCCCCGAGAAAAACTCCTGAAC
This sequence comes from uncultured Flavobacteriales bacterium, assembly GCA_937911795.1. Classification (GTDB taxonomy): domain Bacteria; phylum Bacteroidota; class Bacteroidia; order Flavobacteriales_D; family SKUL01; genus SKUL01. Next base: position 10,815 of record CALDPJ010000403.1, read on the forward strand.
AAAGGCTGCGCGGCTCTTTCTGATGCAGAGCTGATTGCAATTCTTATCGCCTCTGGAAACCGCAAAATGAGCGCCGTAGAACTTGCACAACTGATTTTACGCGATTCCGGACACAATCTCACGCGCCTGGCCAAGTTGGGTTTGAACGATTTAATGATCTATAATGGAATCGGCGAGGCCAAGGCCATCAGCATTGTCGCAGCGCTTGAATTGGGGCGCAGAAGACGCACCGAAGATCAACCGGCCAAACTCAAAATCGACAATAGCAGGGTGGTCTACAACGAGTTTTATCACCTCAGCGATCTGAATCACGAAGAATTCTGGGTAATGCTGCTGAGCCGCTCAAATGTCGTTATGGATAAATTAAAAGTCAGCAGCGGTGGAGTTTCCGGCACTGTGGCCGATGCCCGAATGATTTTTAAAAGTGCGATACAGCGACTCGCATCGGGGATCATTCTTGTACACAATCATCCTTCGGGCAACCTGAAACCCAGTCAGGCCGATATAAAACTTACCAAAAAACTAAAAGAAGGCGGCGAATTGCTGGATATTGCCGTGCTCGACCACGTTATTGTGGCTGACTCGGGATATTATAGCTTTGCAGACGAAGGAATGATTTAACCTATGATTTATATTTATTCTCCCGCACCTTCTGCACGGTTGCATTACACCGCAAGTCTCATTTTTGGTGAGCTGCTTCAGACCGAATACAGAATGGTTTCTGACGAGTCGGCATTTCTGAATGCATCGGGTTTCAGAATCAATTATTCTCATTCCGATTTGCCGGCAGATTTGCATTGGTTTCCGCACGAGTTAATGGAGAAGCACACTGTAAATGCGGTGAATGTCGGAGTCGGAAACTGGAAACACCTGCCGGTATTATTTCCGCAGCAGGAACCGACATTCCCGTTTGACTTGTTCGCAGCCACCTTTTTTCTGGTGAGCAGGTACGAAGAATATTTACCTCATCAGCCCGATCGTCATTTGCGGTTTACCGCTGAGGAATCGGTGGCTTTCAAACATGGATTTCTTCAACGGCCATTGGTCAACGAATGGGCACAGGAGCTACAGCAACTGATTACCACGAAGGTTCCGGAAACAATTTTTTCAGAACAAAAATTTTCTGCCGAAGCCACTTTTGATATTGATGTTGCCTGGGCATACCGCAACAAAGGATGGTGGCGGACATTGGCTGCTTTTGTTCTCGATGTGGTTCAATTGCGCCTGTCAAGATTTGCTGCGCGTTTTGCAGTGGTATTCGGTAGCGCAAAAGATCCGTATGATACCTATGACTACATCCGCAGCGAAACGGATAAAGCCGACATCGGGGCCCGCTACTTTTTTTTATTGGGTGATTATTCCTCCTACGACAGAAACAGCAAAAGCACGCACCCGGATATGCAGGCGCTCATTCGCGAAAGCGCCACCCACGGAAATGTAGGCATTCATCCTTCCTACGGTTCCCATCAATCTGTTGATGTGTTATCCAAAGAGGTTAAAAGATTATCGGATATCACCGGGTCGTCGGTTACCGAAAGTCGACAGCATTATTTGAAGATGACGATGCCCGAAAGTTATCAGCGTCTCATCGATTGCGGAATTCACGCGGATTATACGATGGGTTATGCAAGCCAGGTTGGATTCAGAGCATCCGTTTGCACACCCTACCAATTCTTTGATCTCACGAACAACGTGGAGACCGGACTCCGGATCGTTCCTTTTGCATATATGGATGGAACCCTGAGGCATTATCTTGAACTGGAACCTGGGGTCGCAAAAGAAATAATTCAACAGCTGATCGATTCGGTGCGAAGCGTAAATGGTCGTTTTATTTGTCTATGGCACAACAGTTCGCTGTGCGAAAACAACGAATGGGAAGGCTGGAGACCCGTGTTTGAATTTACTTTGCAATACTGTGCAGACCGTGGGGCAGGCGCAAAACTCCACTAATAAAATTACCTTTGTAACGTATTTTTCCGACAAACACCTACCACATGATCACCATTCAGGATTTCAGCAAAAAGAACAGCATTCTCAATCGTTTTGTAGCCGAAATCAGAGACGCGAAAATTCAGACAGATCCGATGCGGTTCAGAAGAAACCTGGAGCGGATTGGAGAGGTTCTGGCCTATGAAATCAGCAAAACGCTTGGCTACGAAGAACGCGAAGTAACGACTCCGCTGGGTACTGCAAAACTGAATGATCTAAAGGAGGAAGTGGTAATTGCTACCATTCTGCGTGCCGGACTACCGATGCATCAGGGTGTCTTGAATTTCTTTGACCGGGCAGAGAATGCGTTTGTTTCGGCCTACCGGAAGCACGTTAAAAACGAAAATGATTTTGAAGTTCAGATCGAATATCTTTCCTGTCCGGACATCAATGATAAAGTTCTGATTCTTACAGATCCTATGCTCGCAACGGGGGCATCGATGATGCTCGTCTACAAAGCGCTGATGACCAAAGGAACTCCGCGGCATGTTCACATTGTATCGGCCATTGCGAGTATGGAAGGGGTTCGGGTGTTGAAACGGAATTTGCCTAAAAACTGCACCATCTGGCTCGGAGCTATTGACGATGAATTAACCGCTCAGGCTTATATTGTTCCGGGATTGGGAGACGCCGGAGATCTGGCTTTTGGCGAGAAAACCTGATATATGTACGGCCTGGATGCTGTCGCGATTTTCTTTACGGCAGCCTTAAAATTCTTCTTTTCGGTTCCCGGCGCCTTGCTCCTTGGCTATTCGTATTGGGAAACCGTTGCCGTTACTTCGGCTGGTGGTATGAGCAGTGTAGTGTTTTTTTATGTGCTGAGCGCGCGCATGCTCGAGCTCTACCGACAGCGGCAGGTAAAGCGAATTGCGCGCAAACTGGCACAGGGAAAACCCGTTAATGTGCGGTATTTTACTTTTATCAATAAACTCATGGTGCGTGCAAAACTTCAGGTTGGTGTAGTGGGAATGGCGTTTATAACGCCGACCATATTGTCGATTCCCATCGGTGCCGTAGTTTCGGCCAAGTTTTTCAAACACCAGGTCTGGATGTTGCCGGCACTGATGATTTCCGTATTTATCTGGTCGCTTATGCTGACAACTTTGTTTTATTTTGCCGGTGATCTATTATGATGCGCTACGAACATATTTTTTTCGATCTGGACCGGACACTCTGGGATTTTGACACCAATTCCTACGATGCATTAACAGAGATTTTTGAAGAATACCGGCTCGAGGAAAGAGGTGCCGGTGTGGCCTCGGCATTTATTCTGCAGTATCAGAAAATCAATAAACATCTTTGGGAGCTGTACAGTCAACAGAAAATAGATCAGCAATCCCTGCGCTGGACCCGCTTCGATCTCGCGTTAAAGAGTTTCGGAATTGTAGATCAGCAACTCGCCGAAACCCTCGCTCAGCGTTATCTTCAATTAAGTCCGTTGAAAACTGCACTTCTTCCCGGAACGGTTGATGTGCTCGATCACCTCGCCGGTCGATACCGTTTGCACATTATCACCAATGGTTTCGAAGAAGTACAGCTTCTGAAACTCCGTAATTCGGGTCTACACCAGTATTTCGATGTGGTGGTAACTTCAGATGGTGTGGGGTGTAAGAAACCTGCACAGCGAATTTTTCAATTGGCCTGCGAAGGTTGCGGAGCTAACACCAACGCATCGATTATGGTGGGAGACGATCTGGAAACAGATATTCTCGGGGCGCAGAATGCGGGTATGGATCACATCTATTTCAATCGCGAGGGTGCGCAGCATAGTTATGTAGTTACGCATGAGATCCGACACTTGTCGGAACTGAAGACCATACTTTAAGCCATTCGCATTTCCGCGAGCAGGGTCGTAAGTCCGCTTACTTTCTGACCTAGTTGTACCGCTACCGTTGCATCCACAGGAAGGAGCACATCCACGCGCGAACCGAATTTAATAAAACCCATTTCTTCACCTTGCTGAACCGATTCATCCACCTCGGCATAATTCACAATGCGTCTTGCAGCAGCTCCGGCAATCTGTTTCACAAGAATTTGCTGACCCTGCCAATCCATTACCACGCTATGTGCTTCGTTGAGTGTGGAACTTTTCGGGTGCCAGGCCACGAGAAATTTTCCCGGACAATATTCGGTTTTGAGAATTTTACCGGCTATTGGATACCAGTTGATGTGCACATTCAGCGGAGACATGAAAATCGAAACCTGCATGCGCTCTTCATTGAAATATTTTTGTTCAAGAACTTTTTCTATCACTACCACGGTACCATCCGCCGGACAGAGAACAGCATTGGAATTCCATTGGGCAAGGGTACGCTCCGGAACCCGAAAGAAGTATATGGTCAACAGCAGGTACAGGATGCTCAGCGAAAACACAATCCAGGTTGCAAAGTGAAACCCGCCCATGGCAGCAAAACTCAGAACATTGAGCGCAACAGTGGCAAGCAAAGTAAAAATGATAATGTTGGTTCCTTCCCTGTGTAATTTCATGTACGATCGTTTCGCTCGTAAAGATTAACTAATTTACCGCAAATAACAAGTAAGCATAGGCCGCAGGACCGATAAACAGCAAGGCGTCGAAGCGATCGAGCATTCCCCCGTGGCCCGGCATAATCGATCCCGAATCCTTTGCAGAAAAGTTGCGCTTCAGAATCGATTCGGTCAGGTCTCCGAGTGTGCCGAAAACCACCACAATCAGCGAAAGTGCAAGCCAGTGATAAAATGAAATATCGTTGTTGAACTGTGCGTAAATCCAGGCGGTGGTCATCGCAGCAATGGCTCCTCCGGCCAGTCCTTCGAGCGATTTTTTCGGCGATACATGCGCCAGCAGCCGGGTTTTCCCGATCCACGATCCCACCAGGTAAGCAAAAGTATCATACGACCACGTCAGCACCAGAATACCCAGCAGCAGCCATGGCTGAAAGTAATCGCCGAAATTGGCGGCTTCCACGAGTAGAATCAGCGGAAATCCCACGTAAAGCGGAATTCCTGCAGAAATTATGGCGCTTTGAAAAGACGGTTTATCGGCGTAAACAACCTGATGAATAAATGGAAATAAAAAAGAGAGAGCCAATGCCGGAACCAGATACCTGCTGTCGTTGGCGCTGACCGAAAGCGCAAATCCAATAAAGAGGAGTGCCGCACTGGTAATGGTAGCGAGTCGTGAGCTAATCTTCCCGTTGCGGTTCATCATACTCAGTACCTCCAAAATACCGATGAAGGCCATGACTGCCAACACTCCGGCAATGGCTAGTTTACTCAACAAAGTGCTGACCACCAACAATGCCACAAATACAGCTCCCGAGCTGGCGCGAATGGCAATGTCTTTGAGGTTTGGCAATGTACTGAAGGATTTTAGGCGCGCAAGATACAAAAGAGCTACGTTTCCTGTGCGTCTATTAATCCGCGGGCTCTCACGAAGTCGGTGTTGCGGACATACACCGTAACTTCACCAAAACTCAGATAAGATGAATCCCGTTGGTTGAGCAGAATGGTCGGAATGTCATGGCTCTCGAGCATCGTTTTCAGAATTTCCATTTCTTCCGGAGATGCCGAAGATTGCAGAGCCACCCATCCCTTTTCCATTTATATCAGGATTTGTTCCCTGTGTCCGTGCCTGATTCTACCGGTGAATTTTCTACATCGGCAGAAGTGTCTTCCGAAGTTGGAGAAACGCCGTTTGCCGGTGGTGCAGGAGTGGGTTTGGGTGTGTCGCCGGAAGGTTCGGGATCAAAAGGTCGTTTTCCGAATATTTCCTGAAGATCATCTTTGAAAATCACCTCTTCTTCCAGTAACTTCTTCGATAATTTATCCAGTTTATCCCGGTTCCCGGTGAGAATTTTGATTGCGCGCTGGTATTGCGTTTCAATTAGTTTGGCACCCTCCTCCTCGATCATTTGCGATGTTTTCTCGCTGTATGGATTCGTGAAGCTGTAATCGGAAGATCCGGAAGAATCGTAAAAGCTGATGTTTCCGATTTTCTCGTTGAGTCCGTAGATCGTCACCATAGCATAAGCCTGTTTGGTGATTTTCTCCAGATCACTCAGCGCACCCGTGGATATTTTTCCAAATACTACCTGTTCCGCTGCGCGTCCTCCAAGGGCTGCACACATCTCATCGAGCATCTGTTCGGTGGTGGTGATTTGTCGTTCCTCGGGCAGATACCATGCTGCTCCCAACGATCGTCCGCGCGGAACAATGGTTACTTTCACCAGCGGAGAAGCGTGTTCTACCAACCAGCTCACCGTGGCGTGACCCGATTCGTGGTAGGCAATTACTTTTTTCTCTCCGCTTGAAATCAGTTTGTTTTTCTTTTCCAATCCACCGACAATACGATCCACCGCATCCAGGAAATCCTGATTATCAACAAATTTTTTCTTGCGTCGGGCAGCAATCAGTGCGGCCTCGTTACAGATGTTCGCGATGTCGGCACCCGAAAATCCGGGGGTTTGTTTGGCCAGAAATTCAATATCTACCGACTTGTCGATTTTGATCGGCTTCAAGTGTACCGCCAAAATCTGCTTGCGCTCAATCAGGTCGGGCATGTCTACAAAAATCTGTCGGTCAAAACGTCCGGCACGCATCAACGCACGATCCAGAATATCTGCGCGGTTAGTTGCTGCAAGAATGATGACTCCGCTATTGGTGCCAAAACCATCCATCTCGGTGAGCAGCTGGTTGAGTGTGTTTTCGCGCTCGTCGTTGGCACCAAGGTTGGCACTTTTACCACGGGCCCGTCCAATGGCATCAATCTCATCGATGAAAATAATAGCCGGTGCTTTTTCTTTTGCTTGTTTAAAAAGATCGCGCACCCTGGATGCACCCACCCCAACAAACATTTCTACAAAATCTGATCCTGAAAGAGAGAAGAATGGAACCTGTGCTTCGCCGGCAACCGCCTTGGCCAATAGTGTTTTACCGGTTCCGGGAGGTCCTACGAGCAATGCTCCTTTCGGAATTTTTGCTCCGAGCTGTGTGTATTTTTCCGGAGTCTTCAGGAAATCAACTATTTCTTCGAGTTCTTCTTTGGCGCCTTCCAGTCCTGCTACATCTTCGAAGGTGATGTCGGTATTTTTACCTTTTTCAAAAAGTTGTGCTTTCGATTTTCCGATGTTGAATATCTGACCGCCGGGACCACCAGATCCGCTCATGCGGCGCATAATGAACATCCAAACCGCGATCATTATCCCCAGAAACAACACCCAGCTAAAAATTTCACGTCCCCAGTTGTCTTCGGTTCGGAATTCGTACAGCACACCTTTTTCGGCGTGCCACGCCTGAAGTTTGGCTCCGAAATCTTCGCGCATGCTTCCCAGTTCAACACTGTAGTGCGGTCCGCCCACCTTTGAACCTACCAAAGGTTGCTGGATTTTTTTGTTGTGTGGTTCGCGTTCCAGCTGATCTTTCTTTATGGTAATATGAGCCACAGTTTCGTTGACCACGGTGATTTTATCTACCTGGTCGTTTTCAACCATTTGCTCAAATTCGGTGTAGGATACCGGAGCAGTACTCGGGCTCCAGGTAAACAGGTTCAACGAAATAATCACTACCCCGATAATGGCGTAGATCCAGTAAAAATTAAACGGCCGTTTCTTTTGCGGCTTGTTACCCGACGATCCGGAAAATTTATCCTTGATGTCGTTGTAACTATGGTTTTTCTTGTCTTTATCTTGCTCTGCACTCATCGAATAGCCTTGTTAAATTTGATAATCGATCGTTTCAACCTCGGCATCCGCCCATAGTTTCTCCAGATCGTAAAAGGAGCGTGTTTCTTTCTGAAAGATATGAACCACAACGTTGAAATAATCCAGGATGATCCATTCGGCATTTGCCACACCTTCGCGATGGAGCGGTCGCTCCTTCAGTATTTCACGCGTTTGTTTCTCAACCGAGTTGGCCAACGCTTCTACCTGCACATTGGAATCTCCATGGCAAATGATAAATTTGTTGCAAACCGCGTTGGGAATTTTCTCCAGATTGAGAACTACGATATCTTTTCCTTTAATTTCCTGTAATCCGTGAACGATGGCGTCTACCAATCTCTCCACTTCATTTTTTTTCTCAGAAATACCCGTCATTCAGTAGTTTTATTGAACCAGCAAAGGTAATCAATTTGGCTCGTTTTATACTTTACTTTGTGCCTGCTAATCAAACCGAAGAACATTGGCTTTAGAATTTTCCATCATCGTTTTGGACACGGTTGACTCAACGAACAATTATGCTGCCAATCTGCTTAAAGAGTCTGATGTGGCGGATTGCACTGTCGTTATGGCACAGTTTCAGACGGCCGGAAGAGGGCAAAGAGGAAGTAACTGGCAGTCGGATAGAGCGGAAAATCTGTTGATGAGCCTGATACTGAAACCGGCCAAACTCGAAGCATCACGACAATTCACGCTGAGTCAGGCCATTTGTCTGGGGCTCGTAAACTTTCTTCAGGAGGATTTAAATCTGTCTGCCACCATCAAGTGGCCGAATGACATTTTGGTGAATCAACAGAAACTGGCCGGAGTTCTGATTGAGAATGCTGTTCGCGGCGGGTTCATTGAAAGTTGTATCGCTGGAATCGGACTTAATGTGAACCAGATTTGTTTTGGAGGTGAAACCGGTGCAGCTTCTCTGCAACTTCTGTTGGATGAAAAATTTGATTGCCGACAATTACTGGATCAATTGCTACCTCATATCCGCAAACAATACGCGCTCTTAGATCATCCGGCTATCCTCGAAGAGCAGTACCTGAATCAACTTTTTGGATTCAATGAGATGTGGCAATACCGGATGAACGGAGAGACTTTTCCGGCCCGGATCACCGGTTTGGGACCGCACGGAGAGTTGTTGCTCGTGCGGGAAAACGGAGAAAAACTGAGTTGCGGGTTTAAGGAAATTGAATTACTGAGGAAAAGTAGCTGACAGCCGGTCGGCGATGTAGTCGAATAAATTTCGCAGCGGCTTTTCGACCATCATCTTCAGAAACGGATTGATGTCGGCGTCGATTACCTGGTATGCTTCACAACTGTTATCATCGAGTGGTTTCAGATGGATGTTGATTGTGAAAGGAAACGGAGCAACCGGATCGGATTCGAGCTGAAGGTAATGAGGAGCATCCTCGCTCTTTTTTTTAAACCCGATTTCAGAAACATTCTTGATTTTAAACCGGCAACTGTTTTCGTCTGATCGCCAGTTTTCTATTCGGTCAGGGGGTAACAGGTCTTCAAAGTGATTCAGGTCATTGATGTACGCAAAAACTTCGGTTGCGGAGGCTCCTACTTTTACTTTCTTGCTTTCAATTTTGGTCATTGAGCGTGTTCGTTTTGGCCCCATTCAGCTGGATTCTGACGCCAGTCGCGCAGTGATTCCAGATCGTCTACCGAAATAAATCCGGATTCCAGCGCCTGAGTAATAAGCGTGTTGTAATCGGTAAGTGTAATGAGCGGACAATTGGCATCTTTGAATTGCTTGATCGCCACATCAAAACCGTAGGTGAAGATGGCTGCCATTCCTTTTATTTCGCAACCTACTTCGCGCAAAGCTTTTACGGCACTGAGGCTGCTGCTTCCGGTGGAAACCAGATCTTCAATAACCACGGCAGATTGTCCCTGTTCAACCACCCCTTCGATGCGGTTTTGCATTCCGTGAGATTTATTCTCCGGCCGTACATAGGCAAACGCCACACCCAGTTCCTGAGCAATCAAAACACCCTGTGCAATTCCAGCCGTTGCCACGCCTACAATCACATCGGGCTTACCGTAGGCATCGGTAATTTTTTGTACCAGTTCCTGACGGATAAATGTGCGGATTTTAGGGTACGACAATGTTTTGCGATTGTCGCAATATATCGGAGATCGCCATCCGGAGGCCCATTCAAACGGATCCGAAGGCTGAAGTTTTATCGCCTTGATTTGCAACAGGAATTCGGCTACTTTTAGCGAAGAATCATCCCTTTTATTCATGCTGCAAATGTATAAAGTTTTCATTAACGACTCTCCACTTTTTATCCACAGTGAAGACGGCTTTAAGGTACATAATGTCAATGATTTTAGGAAATTAAAATCGGAAGAAATGTGTCCGGACAGGCTGTATCAAATCACCGGCCAGAAATCGTTAAAAGGATTGTTTTTTATTCCCGAAACTAACCTGGAAAAATACTGGGCGCAGTGGAAGCATCAGTTTATCAATATAGAAGCCGCTGGTGGGGTAGTGAGGCGGCCCGATAAATCTTTTCTTGCTATTTACCGCCTCGGAAAATGGGATCTGCCAAAAGGTAAGGCCGAAGAAGGAGAAACTCCTGAAACAACGGCAGTTCGGGAGGTTGAAGAAGAGTGTGGTATTGAGGGTGTTTCGGTGATTGACAAACTGACCGAAACTTATCATGTCTATCCTTACAAAGACGGTTTTGCCCTGAAACGCACCCATTGGTTTTTGTTGAACTGGAATGAAAACGGGGAATTCGTTCCACAAGCCGAAGAGGGAATCGAAGAACTGCGGTGGTTCGATCAGTCAGAGCTGGATGAATTTTACACTTCTACTTATGGTTCTGTTGCCGAGGTGGTGCGGGCGGTTTTTAGCACAAATTAAAACGAAAATTCATTTTTCTTTTGTGCGTAGAGGTAGCTATATATTCCATGTACCAGTTCGGTCAATACCGCCGCCAATTAATATGACAAAGGGGTGTGTTTCACTACTCACTACTCTCGCGCGCTTGCAGCGCGTGAGAGATTAACCTTAAATGTTTCTTTGACTATTGTTTCAGTTCAACAATCAAATCTAAGAACCAGCTTTTACTTCCAATAAAGGCTCAAATAGATTTCTCCACCGCGGCTTTCGATCCCTACGCTGCGCTTCAGTCATTCCAGCCTCCGGTCTAAATGACAAAAGGGTGTGAATGAAGTTCATGCTTCCTGATATAGCTATGAATTCCTTTGCG
>CALDPJ010000404.1 GCA_937911795.1 uncultured Flavobacteriales bacterium
CATCCCGACCTTCGAGCATTGTACGGTACCACACGTTTTCCGGATCGGTAAGACTCACAGTCAGGTAAGAGAACGTGAGTTCATTCTGATTGAACTTCAGGTCTTTTTTTTCACCGGGATGCGCAGGTTCATCCTCTATCAGCATTTCCGTGATCCGAAGATCGTGGATTGGGTAGACCGGTTTTTCGAGTCGTGGTATGTTTTTGAAAATTCCGTTGGCTGTTCCATACCAGATTTCCTTTCCGGTGTTGAGTGAGACCCTGCGTTTCACTTCCACTCCTGCAAAACCCGCTGAAAAACCGAAATGCAGAAATTTCAATTCCTCTTTATCCATTTTCGATATCCCCAGATGCGAACCGATCCAGATGTCTCCGTTCTCATCCTGATCGATGGTTGCGATAGCGTTGGACAGCAATCCATCCGAAGTGGTGAAATGTTGTTTTTTACGCGATTCGTCAAATGTATATACACCTTCACCTTCCATTCCTATCCAAAGAATTCCTTCCCGGTCTTCCAGAAAACAGGCCGGTGTTCCGGTTGAAAGAATGGGTAAAATGGTATCTGCAGATACCCGTACCGCACCCCGACCGATTACTCCAACAAATACATCACCCGAAGGCGCCGGATAAATGGCGGAAATATGATTGGAAGGAAGTCCGTCGCGCTGGCTATAGCGCTGCAGCGTTTGCTGAACCGGATCGATCCTGAGCAAACCATCGAGGGTTCCGAGCCATAGTTGGTTGTCGGTGTCAATAGCCAGATCGGTTACTTTATGCTGAGTGATGTACTGGTTGATATAAAAATGTGATTCGAAGGAATTGGTTTGGGGAGAAAAGCTGAACAATCCTCCGAATTCTGTTCCAAGCCACAACTTGCCGCTCCAGTCCCAGGCCATTGCGTTGATATTGGGATCGAACAGCCCTTGTTCCTCACTGTATAATCGTGCGTAATTCCATTGAAGATCGGTTCTGATCAATCCCATTTCGGTTCCGATCCATACCGAGTTGTCATCTCTTTTGCTGATTGCGTTGAACCGCCGTGCATTGATTTCTTCGGGCAACGGAAGATGCTCGAACTGGAAAGTTTTAAAAATCAGCAAACCGTTGTCATTGGTTCCGATGAGGATGTTGTTCTCCCGGTCGGTAGAAAGACACTGGATTTTATCATCTGGTAATCCATTGCTGCTGTTGATGGTGAGAATCCGGCCGTTGGGGCTGATAACAGACACTCCGCCACCATAGGTTCCTGCCCAGATATTTCCGCGATCATCCTCCTGAAGGCAGAATACAAAATTGTGCGCCAGCCCGTCCAGAACGTCAATAATTTCGATATCTGAATTTCCGGGTGAATATTTATACAAACCTCCGTTGTGCGTACCGAACCACTGCATTCCGCGGCTGTCTTCGAGCATACAGGTAAGCTGAAACATATTCGACATTCCGCCGGGTTTGTAAAAGGTGAAAGTGCTGTCGCCTTCCAGTTTTTTGATGCCTACATCGGTAATAAAATACAGGCTGCTATCAATGGTACTGGCTAGATCAAAAACCCGGTCTCCCAAGCCTTCTGAACCCATGAACTGGTCGTATTCCATCTCTTCGATTCGACCTCCGGTATTCCGAAGATGTATAGCTCCAAGACCATTTGATGCGATCCAAAGATCACCGGGAGCAGTTTCATAGAAATCATAAATATCACCGGTTCCCCGAATATTTTTTAACTCCAGATTCTCGAACTTTCCGTTGCGATATCGTGAAATTCCACCCTCGTAATGACCAAACCAAACGGTGCCTGCTGCATCCTGGAAAACGGTTCGCACACCATCGGGTGCCAATCCGTTTTCAGAGGTGAAGTTTTTAAATCCATACCCGTCAAAAAGGGAGACGCCATTGACTGTACCCAACCATATTTTTCCTGACTGGTCTTCTTCTACCGCATATACTTTTGAAGCCGATAATCCGTCGCGGATTCCGAATTCCTGGAAAAAATAATTCTGTGCAAAACAGCTGGACGTACCACATACCGCAGCAATCAACAACCATTTGAAAACCGACAATCGCCTCAAATCAGATCAATTGGATTTTCGCATAAAAAAGAAGGTACCGTTCTCATCACCCAGCCCATCGATCACTCCAAATTTAGGTGACTGTTTTCCCTGTTTGGTGACCACTTCGCTGACCTTAACAACAACCGACTCGATCGGCAGGCAGGCATCCGGATTGTTTCCGAGCATATTGGCAAATGTACGCGTGAACTGGGAATGGTCCGAAGCCAGTTCGTATCCAGCCGATGAAAACACCTGTGTAGATTTCATGCGCGCTGCTTCCCAGTCGTCGCAACGTCTTTCCGGAAGTTTATCGCGCATAATATCTGCAAAAGAAGGGCCCGATTCGCAGGCATCGGTAACGACCAGCGTGTGGGTAAGCTTATCCGAATACGATTGCAATCCGGTTTTTAAAGAATTGATATTAAAAAAACTAAACTCGTCATCTCGCGAGGCATCCACGGGTATCCAGTAGCCAGTATCATTGATATATTTTCCGTGACCGGCAAACCAAACGAGCAGGCTGTTGACTTTATTGCTGCGCACCAGGTCTCTCAGATCGATGGAAAAAAACCGTTCCATATCGGTTTTATCCATGTTTTTTTTGTGAATGATGTTCTCGATGTGATAGTTCGAAAATGCCTGTTTCATAATGTTCACATCCTTCGCCGGACCATCAATACTGGCAAAGGAATCGTAGTTTGAGTTTTCGACAAACACAACCCAGGTTCGTCCCATCGGATTATCGTTGAGCAGCGTGGTACCGCTGCGGTCAATTTCGAACTCCTGCTCTGTAACGTTTCCAAAAATATCTTCTGCAACTACTGATAGATGGCTGCGATTGGCGACCCGAACATTTGCTGTAAAAGCGGGATTGAATTGGTCGGGGACAAAACTGGCATTCGTTCCGTTGATGGTGATCCTTCGTATAAAACTTTCATCACGGATCCTTCCTTCTACATGAATATCTGAGATATTTCCGGTAATTCGTACAGTACCATCATCGTTCGAATAAGGAGCCAGTAACTGAACCTCAGGAGCCTGCACCTCCGTACGCTTGACCTTATACAAAACCCGATTCGTATTGTTATATATGTCGGTAATGGCAAAAGTGATATCTCTGGCATCACCTACTTTAAATTCAAATTCAAATTCGGGGTTCAATGAATCAACCGGAACAGTAGCCGGTGACTGATTTACGGTTAATTCCTTAATCAGACTTTCATCGATCAACCGACCTTCTAACCGAACCAGATTTTGATCGTTTGGAATTTCAATGAATCCGAGATCTGTAACGACATGGGATGTTAACTCGAGTTGAGGTAATCCTGTCTCCCGCTTGAGTTCGTGCAATCTGTTGCGTACATTATCCAGCATGGCCGCAGCCTTTTCGGACGTGGCGGCGACGGCCGGCGACGCCGACGTGGACGTTATCAATTCGGTATTCACCAATATCG
>CALDPJ010000405.1 GCA_937911795.1 uncultured Flavobacteriales bacterium
GAACTGGTGGTGGGTTCAGAGTGTATTTTACAGGAATATTCCAGTATCGGTGCAACTGCACAGCCCGATTCAATCGCAGGGAATCCATCCTGTGGGAGTTACCAGGGCGGCGATGTCTGGTTTACTTTCGAAGTTCCCGCTTCAGGAAATTTCAGAGTGGAGATGACCAGCTCTGGTAATAATTCTCAGTGGGAATTGTATTCCGGTACTTGCGGAGCATTTGAATCCATCTGGTGTGGCACCAATGCTTATAATCTCATCAGGAACTTTTCTGAGCCGGAATTGGCTGGAGAAACGCTTTACATCCGGTCGTGGAGATGGATCAGTACGGATGGAATTGATTTTTCATTGTGTGTATCTGAAACCTTTCCGCCTGCCAATGATTTCTGTGCCGATGCTATTGCACTATCGGTAGGGCAGGAGTGCGTGATGCAGGATTTTACGAGTATTTTCGCGGGGGAAGAAACGGATTCTGTAGCTCCGAATCCATCCTGTGGATTCTTTCAGGGTGGAGATGTTTGGTTTACATTCGAAGTCCCCGCTTCAGGAAATTTCCGGATTGAAATGACGAGCTCCGGGAGTGATTCAAAATGGGCCTTATATTCAGGTACCTGTGGACAGATGGAGCAAATTCGGTGTGCAACCTCCGGAGACGAGTTAAATACCAACTTCTCTGAACCATCTCTCGCGGGTGAAACGCTTTATTTGCGTTCCTGGCGGAGGAACAGTTCATTGGGTATAGATTTTTCCCTCTGCGTTTATGAAATCACCCTTCCAGCGAATAATGACTGTTCAAATGCAATTGTTCTGAATGTAGGCGAGGAGTGTGAGGTGGAGAATTATTCCACCTTCTACGCTACCGCCAGTGCCGAAGGTGTGGCGCCAAGTCCGGGCTGTGGTTTCTACTATGGTGGTGATGTTTGGTTTACTTTTGAGGTTCCGGTTTCGGGTAATTTCAGAGTTGAAATCGCACCACTTTCTGCCGGCTCAGGTATATGGTCGATGTACAGCGGATCATGCGGAAATTTTGAACAATTATATTGCTCTAATGATAATGTTAATTTCACTGAACCCGACTGGGGTGGAGAGACTTTTTATCTGCGGGTACATCGTTATGCCAGTCCACAGGGAGTGGATTTCAGTCTTTGCATTTTTGAAACAGATCCTCCACTCAATAATTTATGTGCCGATGCAATTCCTTTATCGGTCGGAGAAATTGGTTCAGCGTGTCAGATGCAGGAATTTTCGACTTTCGACGCCACTGCCGAACCGGCTACTGTAGCACCCAATCCGAACTGTGGATTTTACAGTGGAGGTGATGTATGGTTTACTTTTGATGTTCCGGCATCGGGTAATTTCAGAATAGAGATTGAAGCTTATTCCGCCGGAGATGCAATCTGGTCAATTTACAGCGGTTCATGCGGCGATTTTTCGCAGTTGTTTTGTTCCGGAAATGACGTCAATTTTACAGAACCGGGATGGGGTGGTGAAACCTTCTATATAAGAGTCCATCGTTACGCGAGCCCCCAGGGGGTTGACTTTGGTTTGTGTATTTATGAGACCGATCCTCCGGTAAATAATCATTGCGACAACCCTTTGATGCTTCCGGTTTCAGATTTCTGTAACCCTCAAATCCATTCTACTTTCTTCTCCACCGCCGAGGCAGTTGAGGTAGCGCCAAATGCCCCTTGTGGATTTTACCAGGGTGGAGATGTGTGGTTCAATTTTGTAGTACCATCCTCCGGAGATTTCCGAGTGGAGGTTTCCCCTCAATCTGCTGGTAATGTATACTGGACATTGTACGACGGTAGCTGTGGTTCTTTCGTGCCGCTTCACTGCGCAAATGGTGGGGTTAATTTTTCTGAATCAGGTTGGGTAGGAGTAACCCTGACATTGCGCGTTTTCCGTCAGAATAGTATCCAGGGAATAGATTTCGGAATCTGCATTTACGATCTCGATATTCCCGATAATAATGATTGTGAAGATGCCTTCGAACTGACGCTCGGTGAGCATTGCGAAATGCAGTTTTTCTCCAACGAAGGAGCTACAGCTTCTTTACCCGGCATCGCTCCCGATCCTACATGCGGTGCCTACCAGGGAGGAGATGTGTGGTTCAGGTTCACTATACCGGAATCCGGACGCTTCCGCATCGAAAGAAATAATTACTCAGGCGTCAACGCAAACTGGACCCTTTACACCGGTAGCTGCGGAGCGTTTGAGCAATTAAGCTGCTCTCAGTTAAACGCCTGGCAAAACTATCTCCATCCCGAACTGGCAGGAGAAACCATTTATATGCGCGTTTTCAACTATAATAATGCGAATGGTGGCACTTTTGAATTGTGTGTTTGGGAAGTTCCCCAACCCGAAAATGATCTTTGTGCCAATGCCATTCACCTGCCTGTGAGCGGCGAGTGCCAGATGGAGACTTTTTCGAATGCCTATACTTTCGAAGACGAAGCGATGCCTGCACCTTCCTGCGGTTTGTATCAGGGAGGGGATGTGTGGTTCACTTTTGTCGCTCCGCAGTCGGGTCAGTTTCAGATTACGCGAAACCACATTGAAGGTGTCAATGCCAGCATGACTGTTTATTCCGGTACTTGCGAAGACTTTCTCGAACTGGAATGTGTGCATCAAACCAATCAGATCAACTTCAATGATGTGACGTTGGCCGGTGATACGCTTTACCTGCGGGTATTCGGCTTCAATAATGCTGCCGGTGGAACTTTCGGACTTTGTATCACCGATACTTCGGTACCCGAAAACGACCATTGCGCGGATGCAATACCACTTCCCGTCTCAACTTCCTGCAACTTTCAGCAATTCAGCAACTACAATTCCACCGAAGAAACCGGCGTAGCAGATCCTTCCTGTGGATTCTATCAGGGCGGAGATGTCTGGTTCAGTTTTATCGTTCCACCTTCGGGAAAATTCCTCATTCAGCGAAATAATCTCGACGGAAACATCCGGTATAACTTGTACAGCGGAGTATGTGGCAATTTCTCCGAACTCGATTGTCCGGCAAATCCGGAGGCTGCATCGTACGACGAACCGGAATGGGCAGGAGACACCATTTATTTGCGTGCCTACCGGCAGAATAATCCGTTTGGTGGAATATTCGAAATGTGCATAGTTGAAGGAGACTGCAACGGCGATTTCGGCGGCACGGCTTACCTCGACGAATGCAATACCTGTGTCGGAGGAGAAACAGGATTGGAACCTTGCGAACAGGACTGTAACGGCGTGTACGGCGGTTGGGCATTTATTGATAACTGCGGAGATTGTGTGGGCGGAAATACCGGCCAACCCGCTTGTGTGGCCGATTGCAACGGAGAATTTGGAGGTACAGCATATTTGGATAACTGCGGTCAATGTGTTGACGGTGATACCGGTGAAGAAGCTTGTGTAGCCGACTGTAACGGAGACTTTGGTGGAACAGCTTTCATTGATGATTGCAATAATTGCGTAGGTGGAGAAACCGGCGAAACTGCCTGCGGTGCGGATTGCAACGGCGATTTTGGCGGAACTGCATATCTTGACAACTGTAGTGTTTGTGTAGAAGGTGAAACCGGACTGGAACCTTGTGAGGCAGATTGCAACGGGGATTTTGGAGGCACGGCTTTTCTGGATGAATGCGGCGACTGTGTTGGAGGAAATACCGGAGAAACAGCCTGTATTGTTG
Source organism: uncultured Flavobacteriales bacterium (assembly GCA_937911795.1). Classification (GTDB taxonomy): domain Bacteria; phylum Bacteroidota; class Bacteroidia; order Flavobacteriales_D; family SKUL01; genus SKUL01. Next base: position 3,680 of record CALDPJ010000405.1, read on the forward strand.
ATTGCAACGGCGTTTATGGCGGTCTGGCGTATCTCGACAATTGCAATACCTGCGTAGGAGGCGATACTGGTCTGGAACCTTGTCAGCAGGATTGTAACGGAGTGTTCGGTGGGTCGGCCTTTATTGACGACTGTGATGATTGCGTTGGTGGATCAACCGGATTAACAGCTTGTGTCGAAGACTGCAACGGCGATTTTGGCGGAACGGCCTACCTTGATGAATAC
>CALDPJ010000406.1 GCA_937911795.1 uncultured Flavobacteriales bacterium
GTGTCACCGGCACGCATGGAAAATTTCCAGTATTATTTTGACCTCCCCAGGTTACAGCATCCTGTGGCACACCATTATTGTCGTAAACCGCCAACCACCCTCCGGCATTTGGAAGCCATAAACGCAATCCGCCTCCGATACAAACACCAGTCCCATCAATTTCCAATTCTATTGTATTGCCCCCGTTTTGAACCAGTAATTCCGGGGTTATTTCCGGGGAATTTATTCCGTGAATCAAGAGGAATCCGGCAGGAGGTAGTACGGTTCCAGGAGGAATTACAAAACCTCCGGGATAATTTGCTGTTGGATCTGCAAGTGCATCGAACGCGTTATTGCCAATATAAAAACAAGAAATGTCTACCGGAGAACATAAGTCAGGATTGTATAATTCAACCCATTCTCCACCACTTTGATCGGTTGCATGCCAGATCGCTCCATCTCCGGATACGGGATTAATAACCATTTCATTTATAAGAACTTTTGGTCCTTCGTATGCGCATTCGATTCCATTACAATTTGTATTTGTTTCGGTGGTAAAGGAAACTTCAATTTGAGCCCATACCGGGCTGCAGACCACGCTTAGATGTACAACTATTACCATCCATACTTTCCAGCTAATACAAAAAGTCAGGTTGGTCATACTGGTTTGGTGCGGATGGAAATGTTTGACCGGATGTGGTAAGCATTTCCCTTTGGTCAATTCATCGACAAAATACAAATTCCGCTGAAATGCCACACACTGGTGTATAACAAGGATATCGGGTGATGCAAGTCTTCGTAAAATTCAATTCCTTATTTCAAACAATAAGTCTTATTACCTGAAAACGTGTACACTTCCTTTACACAAGCCCTCGTACGCGGAATTACTACAATCAATCTGGCTGGACTCCAACAGATAAAAGTAAACGCCATTCTCCAACGCTTCTCCTGATTCACTTTCACCGGAAAAGGGTGCGCCCGCCGGAGTTGTTTCATACACCTTTTTGCCCCAGCGGTTGAAGATTGTGAGCCGGTATTCCAGGCATTCATCGCCATTGGGCATGAGCAGAAGATGTTGATTTGCATCATCGCCGTTGGGGGTTATTACATTGGGAAGCCAGAATTCCGAAAGTTCGAGGCCCTCTTCCAGTTCAATAATTTGCACCGAGGAATAAACACAATTGGCGGCGTTGACAGCCGTAAGAGTGACGTCATATTCACCGGCTTCTTCGTACAAATAAGTGGGTGAAAATTCTTCCGAAAAGACGGTATCGTTAATGGTCCAGATGTAATGATAACTGCTGTCTTCGTCAGCGGTCAAATTGGTAAACCGAACTTCATTAAAACAATTTGCATCATACATAAAATCCGGTGTCAATGGAGAGAGTACCTGAAAAGTATGCGATGTATTGTTGCTGCAACCATTTTGATCGGCAAACGAATATTGCACCGAATATTCTCCCGGGGGAAAAGAGTTCATATTTAATGAATTATCCTCAATGACTGAATTATTAAACGTTAAGATACCTCCTTCGGGACTGGTGTTTACCGACACCGTACCAGGTTGAAAACAAAATACCTCATCCATCGAGATTTCTACTTCCGGTAGTTCGTGAACCATCACCAACGTTTCAATTATACTATCACATCCTTCAGCAGTTGTCAACTGCACTTCGTACAATCCTCCATTTTCTACATCGGTTCCGTCGGGCAAAATATAACTCTCTCCCATACAAATTTCCGCGTCCATCTGCAGATGATAAGTTGGATTCACATTGATGGCCACGGCAAAAAGGGAATCACATTCTGCACCGGGAATCAGCACTTCGTATATTCCTTCTGTGTCCACTTCGGTGCCGTCTGGTAATATATGAGTCTCTCCCTGGCAGAGGGTAAATTCCTGCGGAACATTGATTACAGGTTCGACATTGAGCGCTACGGTATAAATACTATCACAACCACTTTGGGTATTGAATTCGATAACATAGTTACCGGATTGACTGATTTCCTCTCCACCGGGCAATGTATATATCTGATCTTCGCAAATCTCGGCCTCCAACTCAAAATGGTAACTCGGAAACATTTCCAACTCTACCGTAACGAGACTGTCGCACCCGCCATCGGTTTGGAGCATCACTTCATAAATACCATTCTGACTCACGGTTGTTCCATCCGGAAGCTGAAAGCTATTGCCCTCACAAAAAGTTCCGGCCGCATCGGTTTCGTAGCTCAATTCTTCTATGGTTACACAAACTTCGGTGCTGTCTCCAAGATTATTGGTAACCAGCACACAATACTCCTGTGCGCACAATCCAACTGCAGTTGCAGTAGTTTGTAACTGGGCATCATTCCATTGGTAGAAAAATTCATCGCCGGCACCCGAAGCGATGACGGTAGCTGAACCATTGCAGGTAGATTCACCCGGATCAATACAGTCTCCGTTACAATATGCATACGTGGGCTGTGCCAGTCCGCTCCACGCGCCGCCATCCGGAATCCGGCGGATACTTTGCCCAATAGATAGTTGCGGATTTCCACTGAGGATATAGTTTTTACGGTCGTCAGGAATATCTACATAATTGACTAAGTTTCCGGAAAACCCACAACCATCAAGAGGTGGCACACAGGGTAAAAAAGAAGTATTGTTGGCCGAAGTCCAACTCACTGCATCCTGCGGTTCACCTTCGCTATTGTAAAAAGCAAACCATCCACCGGCATTTGGAAACCAAAGCCGGGTGCCGCCTCCTACGCAAACCCCCGATCCGGTAACCACCAATTCGATCGTGTTTCCTCCATTTTCAACCAATAATTCGGCAGGCACAGGACTGGCATTTATTCCCCGGATTAATACAAATCCTGCCGGCGGCACTACGGTACCCGGTGGTATTACATAGCCTCCCGGATAGTTTCCTCCATCGTTTGCATTGTTTCCGAGATAATAACAGGATACATCCACCGGTTCGCAGATATCGGGATTGTATAATTCTATCCACTCTCCTCCATTGGAAAATGTTCCTCCCCATAATGAACCATCTCCCACGCTCGGTGCAAGCATAATCTCATTAATCAGAATTCCCGGTCCCTCATAATCACATTCCGATCCCGAACAACTTGTATTGATTTCGGTAGTAAAAGAAACTTCTATCTGCGCATTCAAATTACGATGGCTGAAAACAACAGAAAAGAGCAGGAGTATACTCCACAACAGGTTAACTTCTAACTTCTTCATCAATGGTTTGTTTGGTTCATGTTTGGTTCACGGCATTGGGCAAGCTCTGCAAACCACGCAAAATACGAAATTCGCTGAATACAATTTTTCAATTGACCAATTGCGCTGGAATGACGCCGAACAAACACAACAGTTGCGCGAAGGAAACTGTAAAAACAATCGTGGTTTTAACTTTTCAATACAAGAAAGTCCACAACAGAACGATTGCCAATGCAATAGGCGGAGCAATTCCTATCAACAATAATCCACCGGGATAAAAGTCTTTCTGACGGATCAATCCAGTGGCAAAAGAGATGGCATTGCTCGGCGTTGAAACCGGCAACAACAGCGCGCTGGAGCAACAAATGGCTACAATTACCGGCACTGCCATACCGTACGGTGCGGGCAGCGTCAGGCTCAACGGAACCAGAATAGAAGCCGCGGCAGTATTGCTCATGATATTCGACAGCATCACCCCCATTAAACTAAAAATGACAGCGATAACCACAACCGGCAATGCCCAACCAAGAATGCGATCCATAAGTAAATCTGAAAGTCCTACATCCACGAGCGCGATACCAAGCGCCAGACCACCGGCCACGAGCATCAGCGTATCCCACGGAAGCGATCGCACATCATTGGCATTGAGAACCTGCGTGAGCGTGAGCAATACAATCGGCACTGCTGAAGTTGCCGCTACCGGAATACCATGTAATGGTTCCGTAAGCCAGAGCAGCACAGTCAGAATCAAAGTGAAAATTACCGCCCTTCGGTGTGCCGGCTTCACGTCATTTGTATGGGTCTCGAAATGTGAGAGGTCGATTTCAATCATTTTAATTCTGAACCGTCGGATGAGAAATTTCCAAAAAAGAAACAACAGTAACAATGCGATGGGTAGCGCAACAGCCATCCACTCAACAAACGAGATGTGAATACCCGCTTCACCAAGCGCACCCACAGCAATTGCGTTGGGAGGACTGCCGATGATTGTTCCGACACCTCCCAGTGATGCAGATGCCGGAATGCCCACCAGCAAAGCTTTCGAAAATGGTGAATCTTTGCCCAACGCAATTACGAGCGGAACAACCGATGAAATCATCATGGCAGTGGTGGCTGTATTAGACATAATCATGCTGGCCAAGCCGGTGGTGAGCATCAACCCAAATAATAATTTCTCGGGTCGAGCGCCGAATCGCTTTACGGTGAACTGCAACAGCTGCCTGTCGAGCTCCACCACACTCATGGCTTTTGCCAAAAAGAATCCACCCAACAACAACCAGATCACGTTGCTCGTCCAGGTATCGACATACATTTTGACGGAAGTACTCTGATCGAACAGGAAATCACTGCCGAAACCAAAAACGAGCATTGCCACAAGAAAAATGCCCACGGCAAATGGTGGTATGGCTTCGGTAACCCACAATCCGATGGCGAGGATAGTAAGGAAAAACACAAAATCTACCTCGTCACCGTGCCCAAGACTTCGGAAAAAATAAGTGATCACCAGGGCCAGTGTAAGGTTCCCGGTGAATGAAGATGTATCAAACAGCCAGTTGAGCTTCAGCGTTTTGAAGATCCTACGGGCTGCGCGGCGGGAATCACTGTAAAACATGAGAGGTCGATTGGCAAAGACAAAGATACAATCCGGCGGTTCGTAAAAAAAACGATCCGGGTCAGCGCCGGAACTTCACCACTATTCTACCCTTCGCCCCTGACCTTTGGCTTATTCCAGATTTTGATTTTATCATCCGCACCTATTCCCGAGATTACTTCGGTGATGATGCCATCGGATAAGCCGACTTTAATTTCGCGTTTTTCGAACAACTGATCACCCACTTCAACCTCAACAAATGCGGCTTCTGCATCTTTCTCATATTGAATCAGGCTTTCGGAAAGGGTTAATACACTGTCGCGGCGGTCGAGCACCACATCGGCATTTGCCGAATATCCCGCACGGATAAACTGGTCGCTTTCGAGTGTAACCGCTGCCCGAACCGGAAACTGCACCGCACCGTTTTCTTCGGTTCCTTTCGGTGCAATGTATTCCAGGATAGCTGTAAAACTCTCGTCGTCAATCGCTCCAATCGTTAGAATCAGTTCCATTCCTTCACGGATTTTACCTACTTCCGATTCATCCACTTTCCCCTCGAAAATCAAATCTTCCATATCGGCAATGGCAGCAATCGTGGTTCCTTCATTAAAGTTGTTGGCCTCGATGACCGAATTTCCCTTCTTCACCGGAACATCCAGCACCATACCCGAAACGGTTGCCCGCACGAGTGTATTGCTTCCGGTTCCCTTGCTTTTCGCTACCCCTTCGGTAACAATTTTCAGGTTATCTTCGGCCGCATTCATTTCCTGCTCAGCATTTTTCAGGGCCAGGTCAAAGGACTGAAAATCGGCGTAGGCAATTACTCCCGATTCGTAGAGACGTTGGTTCCGGTCATGATCAATTTTCGCATTATCGCGGGCCAGTTTCGCCCGGCTGAGGCGATTTTCGGCCGTACTCATTTCCACCATATTGGGAACAATCCTGATCTTCGCCAGCACATCGCCCTGCTGCACATTCTGACCGGCTTCTACCATAATTTCTTCTATGATACCCGAAATCTGAGGCTTGATAAGTATCTCGTTTCTCGGCACTACCGATCCGGTTGCGACGGTTTTTTTGATAACATTGCCTATCTGCGCCTGCCCGGTATCGAAAATTACAGGTTGCTCCTGCGATTTCTCGTACAGAAAAACCAGGGTCCAGACAAATCCTGCAAGGCAGGCAATGACAACGAGTATAATCAGTATTTTTTTCATTTCTGTATGGGTTATTCAGCTCTTAATGCTTCTATGGTTTTTACTTTCAAGGCCCGATTTGCGGGCAGCAATCCGGCGAGTGCACCGGCAATAATCAGTACCGTCAGCGCGGTGATCACAATTCCGAATTCCACACCCGGGTTTCGCATGGCCCCGCCGCCGTCTGCCTGTGCCTGCAACAACGTGTCAATTCCTTCGAGCGACCAAACGCCGGCAATTATTCCGAGGAAACCGGCCAGCGATGTCAGCACCACCGATTCGGAGAGAATCTGCAGTCGTACGTTCCACGGGGTTGCGCCCAGGGCCCGTCGCACGCCGAATTCGTTGGTTCGTTCTTTAATGATGACCAGCATAATGTTGCTCACTCCAATGATTCCGGCAAGCAATGTCAGAACGCCCACGAACCACGACAAGCCGCGAATTCCGCTGAACACCATTTGAATTTCATTGAATGATTTCTGCATGTTCCACGACCCGAAGGCGCGATCATCCTCGGGATGGACTTTATGGCGCTCCTTTAACCGATCTTTGATGTTGGTCTCCATCTCCGCCACACTGAATTGCGGTTTTGCGGTGACGGCAATCCAACCGATTACATCACCATAATTGAACGCCTTCTGAAAAGTAGAAAAAGGAACAAAAATGGTTTTGGTATCCTCCTCGGCGCGTTCCCCCTTCTGACGTGTTGTGTAGGTTCCGACCACCATAAACGGAACGCCACTGATCGTAATGTACTCACCGATCGGATCTTCTCCGGCGTCGAATAAAATCTTCACTACCTGATCACCAATTACGCAAACCTTCCGGAATTCATCGATGTCCCGATGGTTGATGAAACGTCCCGAAACAATGGGGTGCGGCTCGACTTTATTGTAATCCGGATAATCGCCATTGACGTTGAAAGCCCCGGTTTTGGTTCCGCGGGTTACGTTGTCTCCACCGCGATAACCACCGAGTTGATTGCGCGGACACAGATATTCGATTTCATGCACATTCTCGCGCAGGTAATCCATGTCGCTGTTGTTCATGTTGAAATAGCGCCCCACTTTAAATCCGGCATAGGCTTTCGTCGTTCCCTGCGTCCATAAAAACATACTGTTGGTAGCGGTATTACCGAAATCAGCGGTGATTCCTTTTTCCAGTCCCTGTCCGGCTCCAAGCATGATGATGAGCATGAAGATGCCCCAGAAAACGCCAAAGGCAGTGGCTGCCGTCCTGAAAGGATTCGCAACCAACACCTGGTAAATTTCTGCCCATTTATCTCTGTCGAACATACCTCTGTTATTCGTCTTTCAATGCTTCTACCGGCCGGATGCGGGCTGCTCTCACCGCCGGAACCAATCCTGCAAACAAACCCGCCAGAATGAGGATGGTCAATGTACTCAATGCCACTGCCAGACTCACTTCTGGATTTCTGAAAATTTCGTTATCACCGGTGAGATGTTGCGCTTGTTCGAGCAGCAAAATGCCGAGCACCATTCCTCCGTAGCCGGCCACAGCGGTGATGAAAACCGACTCCTGTAGAATGAGCGACACCACCGACCAGGGCGTTGCTCCGAGTGCTTTGCGGATTCCGATTTCCTTGGTACGCTCCTTCACCACCACGCTCATAATGTTGCTGACTCCTACAATTCCGGCGATGATCGTGAAAATGCCCAGCACCCACACGAAAATTTTCATACCGGTGAGGATGCTCATTATCTCCTGAAACTGTTCGTTGCTGTTGCGCACCGTAATGGCTGTACGATCTTCGGGGTGCACGGTGTGGCGTACTTTCAACTCATCTTCAATTTGCTGCGCCATTTCCTGCGTTCGCGCCAACGGGGCATCACCGGTGGTGAGCATGATGTTGTGCACGCGGTTGGCCCCACCAAAAACTTTTTGCGCCGTAGTCACCGGAATATAAATATACCGAACCTCACCTTCGGCACCGAGGTCATCAAAAACGCCCACCACTTTAAAAGGAATGCCATACATTTCAACGTATTCGCCAATCGGGTCTTTTTCACCAAACAATTCTTTTCTCACCAGCTCACCGATACAGGCTACTTTGGAAAACTCTTTCACATCGCGGTTGTTGATGAACCGACCGGATTGAATGACAGATTTCTCAATTTCCTGATGACCGGGATGACATCCACGGACAGGATATTTACCAACTTCTTTTTCGTATACCACTTCACTATCCCAGATCGTGTACCGGGTTGAGCTGTATTCAATATCCGAAACATTCCGCAGAATCTGCTCGTAATCAGCATTCTCGTAACGTATCGCGCGATTTGGCTGGAGTCCTTTGTACGGCAGCGAAGTACGTCCACCCCAAACCCAGATGGTATTGACAGCATCGTCATTAAAGGTAGCTTCCATCCCGTTTTGCAATCCCTGGCTGGAACCGAGCAATACGATCAGCATAAAAATTCCCCAGAAAACAGAAAATGCCGTGAGCACCGTCCGCAATTTATTCTTGCGAATGGTCGCGAAAATCTCCTGCCATTTATCGAGGTCAAACATCAGTGCAAAATCGGATGTTCCGCATGTTCAATCAGCCCGTCGCGCAAGCGGATAACGCGTTGGGTCATATCGGCAACTTCCTGTTCGTGAGTAACAATGACAATGGTGATTCCTTCGCGATGAATTTCGGTGAGCAGATTCATTACGCTCAATGAGGTTTCTGAATCGAGTGCTCCGGTGGGCTCATCGGCCAGAATAACCTTCGGATTGGAAATCAAAGCACGGGCAATGGCTACCCGTTGTTTCTGCCCTCCCGACATTTCGTTCGGCAGGTGATTGGCCCAGTCTTTCAGGCCTACACGTTCGAGGTAATCCATCGCTATACGATTGCGCTTTTTCCGCGGAACATTTTGATAATACAGCGGAAGCGCCACGTTGTCCATAGCGTTTTTAAAGGACACCAGGTTGAACGACTGAAACACAAAACCGAGCAACTGACTGCGCAAACGAGCGGCGCGGGTTTCGCTGAGGTTTTTGATCAACTGCCCGTCGAGCAAGTATTCTCCCTCATCATAGTTATCAAGCATGCCGAGAATGTTGAGCAGTGTGCTCTTTCCCGAGCCGGAAGATCCCATAATGGACACCAGCTCACCGTTGGCAATATGCAGGTCGATTCCCTTCAGAACCTGCAATTGTTGAGCGCCCATTCGGTAGCTCTTGCGGATGTTGTTGAGTTGTATCATGTGCAGAAAGCACAAATCTAACGGACGGCAACAGGGATTAGTCTGTAAAATACACTAAAGGACGCAATTGAGGATTGGTGGCAGTCAATCCAACCCGCTGCCAGTTCCTGTTTTAGCTCAGGTATTTTCTGTTGGCGCTGTAAAGGGCGATGAAAATGGTGGCTACTATTGCATAAACAATCGCCAGACTGTAGCTGATGAAGTTGAATCCAAAGAGAAAAGGAACCACTACAACGCCGAGAATATTGACGACCAAATAGAGGTAAAATCCAGTCATTTTCAGGCGAAACATCAACACAGCGGCAACTCCGAGTAACAGGTAATAAACAATATCCACCATGCGAATAGCAACGGCATTGGCTGAATAATGCTCAAGGAACTCCATCATTCCACCCATCACCCAGGTGGGTAATTCTGACATATCCACTCCGGATTCATCCATACTCTGATAAATCTCGGCCTCGATACTTCCGGCAGATTCTGCCGAAACGAACAAATCCTTGAGCGCCGAATACAGATTATATACTACATTAATGGAAGTGAGCACCAGCAATGCCAGCAGAAATGAGGGGACTTTTCCGCTGTTGCTACCGTATTCACGATCTAAATCAAGAGGTTGATCAGGGTTGCTTGAATGCATAATTTTATAGTTTGGAGTCTAAATGTATAAAAGCTTCAGTATTTCTGCTGCGTCCACAGTAAATAATTTTTCTTCTGCGATGCTGTTGGCCTTGATAACTTACGCACCGTAAACTTTTTATACCAGATTTTATCGTCCGGCGAAATGGTAGTTTCCCGAAGTGCACCGTTGCGTTTATAATGCAGCGTCACACTTCCACCGAAATATTCGAGCCACTGGTTCAGGTTCTGGTCCATGCGGAATTTGTTGATATAGATCAGCTCATCGCCGTTGAACAATCCGGCTTTTTCTGCTGGTGATCCCGGATGAACTGATGTGACGAGGTAGCGGCCAGCGCCCCATTCTGCTTTAATGCCCAGCGCATGTTCGCGGTAAGCATCCGCAGGTTCTTCGATAATTTCAAGCCCGGCATAGGACAGGCATTTCTTCAGTTGCTGATCGATCGGCTCCGTTCCGTTAATGTATTTTTTAAAGAAATCTTCAAACGATCGGCCTGCGTATTTTTCAATCAGCGACCGGTAAATTTCTTCTGAATAACCGAATCCGTTCTGAGCATAATCCAAATACAAATCCTGCATGACCGTATCGAGCGAAAATTTATTGTCCGAATGTTTGCGGATCAACAAATCGCACATCATCGCGTTGAGTGCTCCTTCGGTATAAATCGAAACTTTGCGGTTGGGTACTCCGCGGCTGTATCCATCCAGCCAGGTATCGAACGATGAATCGGCGACGGAGAGATTCTGCCGGCCGAAATTTCCGAAATGCTTGTTGGCAAATTGCGACAATTCAAACAAAAATTTATCCTGAGAGAAACCACCGGAACGCACCAGCATCAGATCGCCCATGTAGGTGGTGACGCCTTCTGCCACATAGCCCAACCGGGAATAATTTTCCTTGCTGAAGTCGTAGGGCAACATCTCCTGAGGACGAATTTGTTTGATGTTCCAGGCGTGATAGAGTTCGTGGCTGCTCAACCCGAGGAGATCGGGATACCGGCCATTCTGCTGAAACACATCATACCCCGGCCCCAATAGCAGCACTGTGCTGGTGCCGTGTTCCACCCCGTGATACACGCGTTCGGGACGTGCGTGAATGAGAAAGTGATATTCCGGAACCGGAAAACTACCGAACGCTTCGATTTGCTTTTCGGTAAAGGCTTTAAAATCGGTCTTCATGCGTTTCCAGTCGGGTTTGCACTCCCCGGCGAACCAGAGGTGAAAGGTATAATCACCGACTTTGTAACGATCGTGCTGCAGTTTTGCCGACGCGATGAAAGGGCTATCCATCAGTTCCTGGATATCGGCAGCCATTAAAATATGTTTCTTTTTTTGCGGTAATCCGGCTGCCACTTCGTACTCCGAAGGAACTTTCAGTTCTACCGTAGCCGGAATATCCATATTGTCTGGACGGTATACAAAGCAGTTGACCGGGTTAACGTAGAGCATTTCTTCATCGACCCAGGTACTGCCGGCGTTGAGTTCAGCCGCGAAATAATTGTATTCAACAATGATGCTGCTGCACGATTTACAGTGCACAATCCACGCGTCTTTGCTTACTTTTTCGAAGCGCAGTGCTTTCCCTTTTTCGTCGCGCACCGAAAATTTCTGAATGTTTTTTGCAAAATTTCCGAGTTCGTAGCGGCCCGGTCGCCATGCCGGAAGTTGCAGCGTAACAACATCTTCTTTTGAGATGTCGCTAATTTTGAGGGATATATCGAGGTATTTTTGTTCGGGATGCTGGTAGCTGAGGGTGTAATGCATGCGGCTGTTTTAATGACAGCGCGAAGTTAAGGAAAGTGTGGGAGGTGGGGAGCGCAATCGACAATCGGGTAATCAGGAAAAATGGCCGTCTTTTGCAGGAGACCAATATGGAATATTTTACTCCGAATCCGTTCCTCCTCCAAAAGCATAGCGAACCCCGACCACTACAGAAAATCCGTAGTGGTGAACGAATGGTTCTTCACCATATAGATAACCTTCTTCTTTGATCACATCCAGCAACCCCATCTGCACGCCGGCGGCACCTGTTATGTGCAGGTTTTGAGCAACCTTCACTCCCATTCCCCCCTCCCCCAACACCGCCACATCTACGCGGTGAACGATTTGAGAATATTCCGCTTTTATCTGCTCAGAATATGGAATTTCCGGATAATCGATGGTAGCCTTAATCAGGTACGACGGCATTATTCCGATGTTGCCGAATCCGTATACTTCTCCGCGCGACACCATTCCGAATTTTAGCGGTATGCTGAGATATGTATGCCGGTGAGGCATCCGATAGTCGCGAATTAAATTTCCATTTTCATTGGCGTAGGTGATGCCGCCGATTCCACCTCGCTGGTCGTACAGTATTCCTGTTTCTATACTTAAAATACGTGCAAACCGGAACTGGTAACTTATTCCGGTCACTGGTGCTACCAAAAATCCTTGATTGGCGTATCCGGACATTCGTGCCACGTTTATTCCTCCGCTGATTCCAATAAGGTGTTGCGTTTGCCCAAAGGTTGCTGCCGAAATAAAAATGACAATAAGAAGCAGGAGACATTTTTTCATGGTTTGTAGAGTCGGTTCGAAACAAATATAATGATCTGATTCAGCTTCGGGTTTTTTTCCTTTTGTCATTTCACAGGAAAAGGATATTTCCCCATTGTAAATCCAATAATTGAAAATAGATGAGGATAGTACCCCGTCCTTCGGCTCCGTAGTTTTATATCTTTATCAATATGAACAACATTATAACCAAAAGCTAAAACCACAACTATGAAAAACATTTACTTATCCACTCTTACTGCAATACTGATAACCGGCATCATTTCAGCGCAACCAGTAATTACCATGGAAGATCTCACGCCGGAGTTTGGAACGTCCATTACAATAATGTCCGGCCTTTATTCCAACCCTGGAGATGAAGGCGCAGATCAGGTCTGGAATCTCGCCGGAATGTTTGCTCAAAACAGCACTCAAATGGAATACGCCAGCCCCACCGGTTTGCCGCAATCGGAACTATTTCCCGAGGCAACCCACGCTGTCCTGACTGAAAATGAAAGTAACAGCTATACCTATTTCAGCTATGGCAATGATCAAATGACTGAAATCGGTCATTATAGCATCAGTCCTAATGTGACGGTTCTTACCACATATTCAGATCCGAGAACACATTTGGTTTTTCCGCTGAATTACACCGACACGTTTAGTGATACGTTTGTCAGCGAAACAATCAATGAACTCAATCTGGGTCAGGACACCACAGTGTATACTACTTTAAGAGCAGGAAATTTCGAAGC
>CALDPJ010000407.1 GCA_937911795.1 uncultured Flavobacteriales bacterium
ATTTCCCATCAAAGAGAGGTTCAGCTATTCTGTACCGAAGACCAAGATTTCTTTAGGCGCGGAACTCATGAATAGGGTGGGCCTTTATCGCTTAAATTCCATTTCGGCTTCTTATGGGTATAATTGGAATGCCAACCGATACGTTTACCATGAGATCAACCCCATCAATCTGAGCTATGTCAACCTTTCCAAAACAACGCCGGAGTTCGATGCGATTTTGGAAAGCAACCCCTTCCTGAAGAGGAGTTTTGAGCAACAGTTTATCGCAGGGATTAATTATTTGTTCAATTATACGTTTCTTACTTTTACGTGATAGAACACGTTTGGTTTTGTTCCTATATGCTCCAACAAGTGGTACATTCTTTCGTTTTCGGCTAATTTTGAAACTTGGCTTGTTTTGTCGTTTACATCTCCAAACACCATAGCTCCGCTTCCACAAGCTGCAGAACAAGCAACCGCATTGTGGAATTCTTCGCTTTCCACTGTTCTGCCTTCGCGTTTGGCTTTTAAGATAACGGCTTGGGTGGCCTGAATACAGAAAGAACATTTTTTCCCAAAACTTATTCATGCTGAACGACAAATATATTTGCGTAGTAGTGCCGGCATATAACGAGGAGAGCCAGATTTTAAAAGTGGTACAGGCAATGCCCGCGTTTATTGATAGGATTGTGGTTGTAAATGACTGTTCAACCGATCAAACATTGTCTGTGATACTACAGGCACAAGCCTCTGAAAACACAACAGATTTACTTCCGGAGTACACACCAGCTGTAACGACAAGAGGATCAATAGACTATAACCGCGCAGATGATGTATTCAAAAGCTTGCTTATTAAACAAAGTGAAAACCATGTACCGCGCGAGGTGTTTGAAAAACCTGACAACCGAATAGTGATTATCAATCATCGCAGAAATGCAGGTGTTGGAGCAGCAATAGCCAGTGGCTATTTGTGGGCCCGCCAAAAAAATATTTATTGCTCGGCTGTAATGGCCGGAGATGGTCAGATGGATCCCGCGGAATTGAAAGACATTTGTCTTCCGGTGATACAGGATCATTGTGATTATGTAAAAGGCAACCGGTTAAAACATCCGGCAGCGCTGGAAATCATTCCTAAAACACGGCTTTTCGGAAATTCAATTTTGTCCATCCTGACAAAAATAGCATCGGGCTACTGGAAAATTTCCGATACACAGACCGGATATACAGCTATAGGTATCAATGCCCTGAACGCAATTAAAATAAACGAAATATACCCGCGCTACGGAATGCCCAATGATCTGCTCGTAAAACTCAATATTCAGAACTGCACCATCAGCGAGGTCATCATTAAACCTGTTTATGATATTGGCGAGCAATCTAAAATGAAGATACACAAGGTGGTTCCTAAGATTAGTTTGCTGCTATTGAAAAGTTTCTGGAAGAGAATTTTATTAAAATACCTGATCCGTGATTTTCATCCTTTGTTTCTGCTCTATCTGCTCGGAACCCTTAGCCTGATTGTGGCAATGGGTTATTTTGTGAAAATAGCGGCACTTTGGATTACGCTCGCCCGACCCATTAATGAGCTAACGATTCTCGCTTTTCTATTTACGTTTCTCTTCGGATTCCAGTCGATATTCTTCGCAATGTGGATGGATCAATCCGACAATCAAAACAATTATAAAGAACTATGACCAGGGAGAATATCAAAAAATTCTCCTACCCTGTTTTTTATATCCTCACCGGATACTTTATTTATCGCTTTTTGCGGGAAGTCGGACCGGACGTTTTCGCTTCGGTAGATTTGATCGTATTAACAGGGTCACTTCTACTATGTATCGCTGCGTATTGTATTTTTTCATGGGCATTGTTTCTCTACATCTCTGCACCGAAACTCAACCTCAACTTTCACCAGGTATTTGTAGCCTCCAATAAATATATCCTCGGAAAGTACCTGCCGGGTAAAATCTGGCAGTTTTCTGGTTTGTATATCCTGCTCAACCAGCAATATTCCAAAAAGCGTCAATCGGTAATTTCCTTATCGGTATTTCAAATTATCTCTTTGTGCGCCGGTACGGTCGTATCAGTTTACAGCGTTGGATCAATTTATACAGACTTACCCCATCTGACCTACTGGTTTTTATATGCGGGTCTGTTGTTGGTATGGATGGTACTACGAATAACCGCCCAAATTTCAACTACTACATTTTTGAGTTCCTTACTGCTGGTTGCAGGATGGTTTCTCATGGGCCTGTCGTTTTATGCTTGTTTCGAAGCCTTTCGCCCCGGCATTCTCACCATTAAAAGCGCCATGATTTATCCTTTTTCGGTAGGGGCTGGAATCGTGGCAATAATTGCACCGGGCGGACTCGGTATACGCGAATTCATTGCGGGTGCCGTTTTGCAAAACCTGAAGTCTGTTGACGTCGCACTGATTGCTTCGTCGCTGATATTAATGCGACTGGTTTCTTTATTCAGCGAAATTATTCTGACAGGAATTGCATGGATTTATCCTAAGTTCCTCAATAAGCAATGATGACCAAAAACAGTAAGGGATCCTTCGGAATCAATCCACTCGCTCCTTTAGCATTCTCTCCCAGTTCCACGCATCGCGCAACGCATCGGCCATCGTTTTTTCTGCCTTCCAACCCAGTTCTTTTTCTGCACGCGCCGCATCCGCAAAAATGGCGGGAACATCACCGGGTCGTCGTTCGGCGTATTTATAGTTCAGGTTGACGCCCGTTTCACGTTCAAAAGTATCCACCACCTCCTGAACGCTGTAGCCCCTGCCGGTGCCCACATTAAAAACTTCAACAGGTTGATCTTTTTGTGCATTCAGCCACTGGAGTGATTTTACGTGTGCATCGGCCAGATCCATCACGTGGATGTAATCGCGCACACAGGTTCCGTCGGGGGTATCGTAGTCTTTACCAAAAATGCTGAGCTCCTCCCGCAGGCCAATGGCCGTTTGAGTAATGAAGGGCACGAGGTTGTTCGGAACTCCCAGCGGTAGTTCGCCAATTTTTCCGGAAGGATGTGCACCAATCGGATTGAAGTAGCGCAGCAAAACAGACCGCATCAACCATCCTGATTCTGCTGCATAACGTATGGCTTGCTCACATACCTGCTTCGTATATCCGTAAGGCGAACTTGCTGGTTTTACAGGTGCATTTTCGTTGACCGGCAATTGATCCGGCACTCCGTACACCGTACACGACGATGAAAAAACCAGGTCATAAACGTCAAACTCCTGCATGATCTTCAGCAGCGTCGTCAGAGAATTAATATTGTTCTCAAAATACTGAAGCGGTTTCTGCACC
This sequence comes from uncultured Flavobacteriales bacterium, assembly GCA_937911795.1. Taxonomy (GTDB): domain Bacteria; phylum Bacteroidota; class Bacteroidia; order Flavobacteriales_D; family SKUL01; genus SKUL01. The sequence goes on from CALDPJ010000407.1 coordinate 3,300, forward strand.
GATTCACCAACGGCCTTAAATGCCGCAAAATGAATAACTCCTGAAATATCGTGCGCTTGAAAAACCGCTCTGAGGGCACTTTCATCACAACAATTAAACATATGAAAATGTACAGCGCCAGGGCACAATTCGATGATTCTGTCCACCATTCTGCGGTCTGAATTGGAAAAATCATCCACAATCACCGGTACAAAACCGGCCTCAGACAAAGCAACTACTGTGTGAGAACCTATAAAACCCGCTCCTCCGGTGACCAAAATTTCTTTCATGCGCATTTATTGAAGTTCAAATGTACCATTATTCAAACTTCGGTTGGCTTCTTGCTGCCGCATTGCGAGGCGATTTTATTATCTTCACACAACAAATAAAAATACATCGGGTTTGATTACAATTGATAGTGAGGCGTTGGAACAGAGGAGTATTTCATCCGACCATGCAAAAGAACAAATCAGGAGATTGACAGAAGGATTTAAAGCCATTCATCTGTTGCGTGCGGCTACCATCAACGACGGAATCCATCATTTGAATGAAGCAGCCATCAATGATTACCTGGAGATTTTTAACGACGAAAGTCCATCGCTCAACCTGCTGAAATTTGTACCCGCTTCGGGTGCAGCTACCAGAATGTTTAAAGCGCTCTATGAAGATCTTCCGGAAAATGCTTCGCTGCGGAAAGAGTTGGTGGACAACCTCGAAAAACTGCCGTTTTACGAAAAACTGAAACATGTAATTTCTTCGGAAGGACTGGATATTGATCAACTGAAAAAAAACGACCCACAACAGCTTTTTGACTTTATCCTGCAACCGCACGGACTGGATTTCGCTCGTTTCCCAAAGGGCCTCGTTCCATTTCACAAGTATCCGGAAGATGTACGAACCGCGTTTGAAGAACACCTCTACGAAGGAGCTTCGCATTGCGTGGGAGCAGACAGAAAATTGCGCATTCATTTTACGGTTCAGCAGGAATGGATGGAGCCCGTTAAAATGCTGCTTGAACAAAGGATAAAGAAGCTGACAAAATTCAATGTTTCGGAATTTGATCTTTCGTATTCTGTGCAATCGCCCTCTACGGATACATTGGCGCTGAACTCCAGGAATGAACCGTTATGTGATCCCCATGGATCCCTCATGTTCCGTCCGGGGGGTCACGGTGCGTTGCTGTACAACCTGAACCAGCAGGAAGCCGATCTTATTTTTATCAAGAACATCGACAACATACTGGTGGATGCCTATAAATACCAGAGCCTGCTGTACAAAAAAGTGCTTGGCGGATTGGCCATTCACCTGCGCCGCAAAGTTTACCGGTTCTGCAAAGCAATCGATCAGAACCGGGCGTCATTGTCCGTACGACGCGAGATGGAAATCTTCTTTCAGGAATGGCTCAATATTACCGTGCCGGAGGAATATACCCGGCGGGAACACAAACCCGAATTTCTGCGCTGGGCGTACGGGCATCTGAACCGTCCGATACGCGTTTGTGGAATGGTTAAAAATGAAGGAGAACCCGGCGGCGGACCATTCTGGGTGCGGGACAGTTCCGGAAGGGAAAGCCTGCAAATCGTCGAAAAATCACAGGTGAATATGTCGGATGATTCACAGGCGGAAATCATGGCTTCCTCCACTCATTTTAATCCGGTAGATCTGGTTTGCGTTACCCGAAATTACAAAGGTGAATCTTACAACCTGATGGATTTTGTGGACCACGAAACAGGGTTCGTTTGTGTAAAAACACACCTAGGAGAAAAAATCAAAGCGCTGGAATTGCCCGGATTATGGAATGGCTCTATGGCGCTGTGGAATACCGTTTTTGTGGAAGTGCCGATTGCAACTTTCAGTCCCGTAAAAACCGTGAATGATCTATTGCGGACGTTGCATCAGTGAACTTATTGAGCGATTACAAAAACAAATCTTTTTTCCTTGTAATGTGAGAAGTATAGCTTAGGCCGTTCAAAACAGGAAGCACTCTGTTCAAAGTGCGATCCGTGAGAATATGTATTTCTCTCACAGATAGCACAGATGTACACAGATTTTTTGGGGTTCTATACCGAACACTTTCTGTGGAGATCTGTGCGATCCGTGAGCCGACCTATTTCTCTCCTGTATAGAAACCTAGGTGATAACTGTGAAATCTTTATGGCTCGTTGTGGTTCAGTCATTTAACCACAAAGCTCACGGAGTCGGCACGGAGGACACGGAGGAATAATAAAAATATTGCGCTCCTTGCGCCTCTATGGCGATCCTTGCGGTTAAAAAGTTTAACCGCTAATTACACAAGGGGAGATTGATTATCAAGTAAAACTTTCGTGGAGATCTCCGTGAAAGATTTGTGACCTCGGTGGTTAAAAAATTCTTTACCAATATCTGAAGTCATCAAATAAAAAGCTGTCCGTAAAAATCAATTAAAGATTCTCCTTCAGCTCCAATAAAAATTCGCGCACTTTTTTCAACCGGTCGGTGATTTCGCTTTCGCGTTCGGCGGCGGTCGGATTATCCTTTAGTTTCTGTCGGGCACCTTCCAGCGTAAATCCACGCTCTTTGACGAGGTATTGAATCAGCTTCAGATTTTCGATGTCCTTTTTCGTGAAAAGCCGGTTGCCCTTTTTGTTTTTGTGCGGCTGAATGACGTCGAACTCTTTTTCCCAGAAACGAATGAGCGAAGCATTTACGCCCATTATCTCAGCCACTTCACCGATGGAATAATAGAGCTTGCTGTCCGGAAACATTTCTGTGGACATCGCTAATCGAATGACTGGTTTGCATGCGACGCCATCTCAATCATACGGTCGTATTCGTCAGGAGTGAGATCGTTGAAGAAGAAATTAATCGGGTTGATTTTCTTGCCGTCTTTGAATACTTCGTAATGCAGGTGTGGAGCACTCGAAGAACCAGTATTACCAACCAAACCGATAATTTCTCCGCGCTTTACCTTCTGCCCCTTTCGCACGTTGATTTTACTCATATGCGCATAGAGCGTTTCGTATCCAAAGCCATGTTCAATGACTACATATTTACCGTAACCGCGGCTGTTTCTGGGTTTGGTTTCTTTTACCACACCATCTCCGGTTGCATAAATCTCAGTACCTATCGGAGCCGAGAAATCCATTCCCCAGTGCATTTTCCAAACTTTGTACAACGGATGAATTCTATTTCCAAAACCAGAAGCCATTCGCTTCAGTTCGTTGTTGCTCACCGGTTGAATGGCCGGAATGGATGCAAGCATTTTTTCCTTATTCTTCGCCAGTTCTATAACTTCATCATACGATTTCGACTGAATGTACAGCCTTTTCTCCAACCGATCCAACTGGTATCGCGTATCCACCACAAGATCCGAAACATCAAAACCCGAGAGGTAATTGTAGCGGTTTACCCCTCCTACTCCAACCTGGCGCACGCTTTCCGGAATCGGTTCGGCTTCAAAAATAGTTCTGTAGATGTTGTCGTCGCGGTTTTCTATATCAGCCAGCACCTTTTCTACGCGCTGCAAATCATTGTTGAGCAATTCAAACTGATTGCGCAAAAATGCATTTTCGCGCTGCAGCATTTTCTCTTTGGGAGAGTCAAAAAATGTATACGCAAACAGCAGGATCACCGAGGCAAAAAACAATCCCAAAACCAGGTACGAACCCACCTGTTTCAGACGGTCGGCAAAGGTGATTTTCACCTTCTCGTAATTGAGTGTATTGGGGTTATATTTATAACGAACTTTCGGCATTTCTTATCATACGACATTTGTGCCGCTTGAGTTTGTGAGCAAAAGTAAAAATAATCTAATTTTGTCGTCCTTAATATTCGACGGCTTTAACTTATATTAAGAAATAACCCGTTCATAGCCAGATGAAAGTCCGAGATATCCGTCAACATTTCCTTCAGTTTTTTGCCGACCGTGGTCACGAAGTTGTTCCTTCTGCTCCGATGGTGATCAAAAATGATCCGACTTTGATGTTCACCAATGCCGGAATGAATCCCTTCAAAGATATCTTTCTCGGCAATGAACAACCCACCCATAATCGGGTAGCCGACACCCAGAAATGTCTGCGGGTTTCGGGCAAGCACAACGACCTCGAAGAAGTGGGTGTAGACACCTACCACCACACAATGTTCGAAATGCTCGGCAACTGGTCGTTTGGCGACCCCTCCGATCCTACTGCCGGTTATTATAAAAAAGAGTCGATTTCGTGGGCCTGGGAACTCCTCACAGCGGTATATAAACTGGATCCCGAACGGCTGTATGTCACCGTGTTTGAAGGTGACTCGGGCGAAGGTCTCGAAGAAGATCAGGAAGCTCGACAATACTGGAAGAAGCATATCGATGAAGCGCGTATTCTGCCCGGAAACAAGAAGGATAATTTCTGGGAAATGGGCGAAACCGGTCCTTGTGGTCCGTGTTCCGAAATTCACATCGACCTGCGCACATCTGAAGAACGCGCCCAGGTTTCCGGCGAAACACTCGTCAACAAAGATCATCCACAGGTGGTGGAAATCTGGAATCTGGTGTTCATGGAACTCAACCGGCAGGCAAACGGAAAATTGGTGCCACTACCCGCCAAACACATCGATACCGGAATGGGATTGGAACGGTTGACGATGGCCATTCAGGGCGTGAAATCAAATTACGACACCGACATCTTTCAACCGATTATCCGGGAAATTGAAAACATCACCGGAAAAAAATATGCCGCCACCGACGATAAGCGCGACATAGCGTTTCGCGTAATCAGCGACCATATTCGCGCCATTTCCTTTGCCATTGCCGATGGACAATTGCCTGCCAATACCGGAGCCGGTTATGTAATTCGTCGCATCCTTCGCAGGGCGGTTCGTTATGCCTATTCGTTTCTGGAGTGTCGTAAGCCATTTCTGCACGAGTTGGTTTCGGTGCTTGATCGTGAAATGGGTGACTTTTTTCCCGAAATACGCAGTCAGCAAAAGCTGATTGTAAATGTGATTCGTGAAGAAGAAGAAACTTTTTTCCGTACGCTCGAGAATGGGATTGCGCGCATTGAGCATTTCCTCTCCACCTCGAAACAGAAAGAGATGGACGGAAAAATGGCGTTTGAATTATACGACACCTTTGGTTTTCCGATAGATCTTACCGCACTTATTCTGAGCGAAGCCGGTGTGTCGATCGATATGAAAGCCTTCGAGTCGGAGCTTCAGCAGCAAAAAGAAAGATCGAGAAAGGCTACTACGATTGAAGCTGCCGATTGGATTGTTTTGAAGGATCAGGGATTGAGCGAATTCACCGGGTATGACCATCTGGAAATCCCCGTGCGCATTATCCGCTACCGCGCGGTGAAGGTGAAGAACAAACAGCAGTATCAGTTGGTTTTTGACCACACCCCGTTTTATCCCGAAGGTGGTGGCCAGGTGGGCGACACCGGATGGATTGAAAGCGATTCAGAAAAAATCCGGATTCTGGATACCAAAAAAGAAAACCAGCTGATTGTTCACCTCAGTGACCGACTTCCTGAAAACCCTGAGGCTTCATATACTGCCCATGTAGATGTACGGAAACGATCGCTTACGGCAGCCAATCACAGCGCCACCCACCTGTTGCATCACGCCCTGAGAAAAGTACTCGGTACTCACGTGGAGCAAAAAGGATCGCTTGTACATCCGGATTATTTGCGCTTCGACTTTTCTCATTTCAGCAAGGTAACCGAAGCAGAACTTGCCACCATTGAAGAAATGGTAAATCAGGAAATCTGGGGAGATGCCCCGTTGGAAGAATTCCGGGATACGCCGAAGCAGAAAGCCGAAGAAATGGGTGCCATGGCGTTGTTTGGTGAAAAGTATGGTGAATCGGTTCGGGTAATTAAGTTTGGAGACTCGGTAGAACTCTGCGGAGGAACGCACGTGCCCAGACTCGGACATATCGGATGGTTTAAAATTATATCAGAATCGGGCATTGCGGCTGGTATCCGCAGGATTGAAGCGCTCACCAATGCCGGAGCAAAAAAGTACATCAACGAACAGCTCGAACTGCTGAACCAGGTAAGGTCGGCACTAAAAACCCCGCACGATCCGGTAAAGAGCATTGAAGAATTGCAACAGCGAAACCAACAGCTGCAAAAGGAAGTTGAGAAAGCGCAACGTGCTCAATCGGCGAATCTGAAAACCGAACTGATTGGTGCCGTAGAAAAACTGAATGGAGCGAGTTTTCTGGCTCAGAAAGTTACCCTCGATTCGGCTTCGATTAAGAATCTCTCCTTTGAACTTCGGAATCAGTTTAAAGATCTGTTTATGATTCTGGCTTCGGAATCAGAAGGCAAAGCAACGCTGACACTAGCTCTGGGCGATCAAATTGTAGAAGACAAATCTCTGAACGCCGGTAAAATGATTCGTGAACTATCCGCCCACATTCAGGGCGGAGGTGGCGGTCAGCAGTTTTTTGCAACTGCCGGCGGGAAAAATCCGGCCGGAATTGATGCTGCGCTTGAAGCCGGACGTAAGATGTTAAGCGAGCTGAGCTGAGGATACTTCTCTGCTCTCTGACTTTTTCTGACCGTACACCGGACCGTAGTACTTTTCTTCGTAGGAAAGCCCAAGGTGTAATACATAGAACCCGTTGAAAAGTATGACCAGTACGTAGTCCATCATGGTGTGTTTGCCAAATGCGTGGCACAATTCAATGTAAATTTTGGCCAGGAAATACACATTGTATCCGGGTATCAGAAAATACCAGATATGGTTCGCCGGTCGTCCGAGAAGCCGCAAAAAGACAATAACATTTAGTACAGGAATCAGGCAGGTATAACCCGGCTGACCAGCCTTTTCATACAGGCACCACTGCGCAACAGTGGCTACAAAAGCAAAAACTATCAAAGCTATCAGCAATCCTCCTCCAAACATTTCGTAAGCACTGTTGTAACTGCTTGCAAAAAATTGGGTAATTCCGTTGATCCATTCCATAACACAACGTTTTTAGTTCGATTCAACATTTCTGGCTCATCTGCCGGACATATTTGCACGTGTTTCATATATATGACGAGACACCTCTACCGGGGTTGCCCTGTTCACCCGACCGGAGTTTATCTACAAGACAGTGTTAATTAATTAATGCCCAACCCGTACAGACCTCAGATATACCATACTAACTTGCCACTTTACCAGGGCGGCAGCATTCGCAAAAATGTCGTCCGAATCATGTCGGATGCTTTTGTTCATAAATAAACACCAACTGTTTGAAAATTCGATTGTTGACCCGTACAACCAATGCTAGCTTTGATTAAATTGCCGCCATTCTTTCACGGGCACACAATTAAAATAGTGAGAAAAATTCCGGTTATCGTGTTTTACCTGATCACTGGCGTTCTTTCAGGGATGGCCACGCCCGCCCAGCCTTTGTCTGCAAATGGCAACCCAACCGTACCCGTAGTAAACACATCACCCAAATCTTTTCAAATTGAGCAGGCGGATGAATTACGTTCCCGGATTATTGATTTAATCAGCTATTCGATAGGCTTCTATACCGAAGAAATGATTCTCTGGGGAAAACCGATTGTCGTTTTCAGACACAATCCTGAACAACAGTTTCAGCATCTAAATGACATTGTTCGTCACTCGCTGGAATTGTATGCACATCCCGCCAAAGATTCCTTCTGGGGATTTTCGGCAAGGCTCGAAAAACAATTACTCAACCTGCATATACTGAGCGGATATACCATCGACTACACCAATAAAACCGGTGGCAACGATTCTAAAACGATCAGTCACCGGGATCTTCAGAAAAAAGTGATTGAGTTAAAAAATTCGGCAACTAATGAGGTAGAAGAGTTTATTGATGAACATCCGGAGCCGATTGATCAGAACGGCAATTTGCTGGATTTGGATAAAGAACATGTCAGTGGTGAAGATCAATTGCTGAGATCACTGGAAAAAGCCTCCCGCACCGATGTTGCTTTGCTGATTGATTCTTTGTTTGAACTGGATGAAGTACCTCACGGGCTCATCGACCGCATCAACCACCGTATACAGGAACTCGAAAATCCGGAGGAAATCGAATTCCGAAAAAACCAACCGCTCGATCCGATCGCACACCTGATTGAAACGCAAATGGAGATTGACAACGCAGAGCTGGAAATAAAACTGCCAAAATCCAAAAAGCCAAAGGACAAACCGGAAACCACACCGATAGATTTCAATTCGAGGGTGGTAGAATTGCTCGAGGACAACAACCGCCTGATGGCGAAGTACAACGACCGGTTTGATTATATGCAGAGTCAGATCAATGAGCTGCGTGAAGAGCAAAGGGGTGTTTCTAAAGAGACGGAAATGCGGCTTCAACTGCAGATTGATGAACTGCATTCGATGATTGGAAAACTGGCGAAGGATGAATACGCCGAAAGAACAGCTCCGGGAAAAAGTTCAGCGGGTTTGCAGGCCGTGGAAGTAATTTTTGAACGCAACAGCCACGACATCACCCTGTATCACCAAACACTTCTGAACGAAATCGCGGCCGGGCTCATCAAAAACAGTGCATACAAAGTGATGATTACCGGTTTTGCGGATGCGCTGGGAGATAAAAAATACAACATCCTGCTCAGTCAGCAGCGGGCGCAATCGGTGAGAAACTATCTTGCTCAGCGCGGAATTGAAGAATCGCGACTGATCGTAAATTACTATGGCGACAACAAGTCAAAGACATCCAATCCGCTTGACCGGAAAGTGGAGATCGAATGGCTGATGGATGCTCCGAAAGCGAATTAATTTCCCGAACCAATCGGTGCCGGCAGCAGAGCTGAATGTCGCAATGAATCCCGCTCTTCATCGGTCCAATCGCGTTTAAAGTGGTAGATTTCACCTTCCCAGGTTCCGTAAATAGGGTTGGGTAATACTATGTATTCCACTCCAAAACGGGTGCGATCGGCGAACTTTATCCCCCCCCTCTTTCCGTTGTCCTGCTTATCCCATCGCTCGTCGAAATCACCGAGATTATCACCGATCAGCATAACTATTTCGTAGCCCATCTCTGCAACTTTAGCCCTGCGTTCTCCTTTTCCGGAGGTGGTTGTTTTCAACAAAAACTGTTCTTCATTAAGCTGCGGCAAATTCAATTCGGCCATGTTCTTAATCGTCGGTTTCAGCGCTGCACTATCGCGATTGGAAATGTAAAATATGGTCACGCCCAGACTATCTGCATAACGCAAAAACTCCCCGGCACCGGGCACTTCCCGCGCCACCGCCAGATTGGTCCATTTTTCCCAGGTTTCAGGAGAATACGGCTGATTTCTTTCAATCTGCCAGGCAGAATAGGCGCTGTTGTCCAAAACAGTTTCGTCGATATCGAGCACTACTGCCGGCTTTTCAGGCCCATTGGCCACAATTTGCTCTAGCCGCATTTGAGCGGTCTGAAAAGCCTGGTAACACAGTGCTTTGTACTCGGCAGAATGTTGAACAAACAAGGTGGAAGCCAACAGATACTCCTGCGTTCGGTGCGGAGTTTTCTTTTCGGGAATGACAACGGTCGGTTTGGGTTCACACCCCGAAACAAAAATGGCGGCGACAATAAGTAATTGGAAGAATTTCATGTTCTGTATTTGAAACAAAAATAGCGGAATGATTGGTAATGTCATTTTCTAATTGCAAATGGCAGTTGCTTTTCGCCAGATGCAAATAAATTCATCAACTCCAGTAACATCAAGGCAGAAGCCGTATTGAAACGTTTATAAGCGAATAACTTACGACTATAAATGGTTAACATACGACTCCGGAATTTCAAAATCCCGCTCTTTGTCCTGTCGTTCTGTTTGTGCTTCACCAAATTAATGTCAGTACAGGCAAACACAACTAAATCATTTATTCATTT
>CALDPJ010000408.1 GCA_937911795.1 uncultured Flavobacteriales bacterium
TAAGGCAACTGATAAAACGACAGAGCGATGAAAGTAAGAGCATCAATAAAGAAAAGATCAGCGGAGTGCAAGATTGTACGTCGCAAAGGGAAGTTGTATGTAATCAACAAGAAGAATCCCAAGTTCAAACAGAGACAAGGCTAATAAAATTTACAATAGATTATGGCTCGTATAGCAGGGGTTGATTTACCCAAAAACAAAAGAGGAGAAATAGGCCTCACGTATATTTACGGCATCGGACGCAACACCGCCCGCAAAATATTGGCGAACGCAAACGTAGACGTCAGTGTGAAAGTAAGCGAGTGGGATGATGACCAGCTCACCGCCATCCGTTCGTACATCAACGAAGAGATGAAGGTAGAAGGTGCATTGCGCTCTGAGGTACAAACCAACATCAAGCGATTGATGGACATTGGATGCTACCGCGGAATCCGTCACCGTTCAGGTCTTCCTCTGCGTGGCCAGCGAACCAAGAATAATTCGCGTACCAGAAAAGGAAAGAGAAAAACAGTAGCCAACAAGAAGAAGGTTACTAAATAAGCTTAGGAAATGGCAAAGACAAACACCAAAAAGAAAAGAGCGATTAAAGTGGACAGTGTGGGCCAGGCTCACATTCAGGCCACTTTTAACAACATCATCATCTCATTGACCAATGCTCAGGGTCAGGTCATTTCCTGGTCATCAGCCGGTAAACAAGGCTTCAGAGGGTCTAAGAAAAATACTCCTTATGCTGCCCAGGTTGCTGCCGAAGACTGCGTGAAAGAAGCTTATGAAGCTGGCTTGAGAAAAGTTAAGGTTTTTGTGAAAGGACCTGGTGCGGGAAGAGAATCTGCAATTCGTTCCATTCACAATAACGGCATCGAAGTAACCGAGATCATCGATGTTACTCCATTACCACACAATGGTTGCCGTCCGCCGAAAAAACGAAGAGTATAATCCGCTAGAAATAAAAGACAATGGCAAGATACAGAGGCCCAAAATCAAAGATTGCACGGAAATTCAAAGAGCCTATTTTCGGCCCGGATAAAGCGCTCGAGCGAAAGAGCTATCCTCCGGGGATGCACGGACCCGATAAAAGAAGGTCAAAGAAATCTGAGTATGCAATTCAGTTGGCTGAAAAGCAAAAGGCAAAATACACTTACGGAATCCTTGAGCGTCAGTTCGAAAATATGTTCGTACGGGCCAACAATAAAAAGGGTATTACCGGGGTACTGTTGCTTCAATTCTGCGAGTCGCGGTTAGACAATACCGTTTTCAGAATGGGCGTCGCTCCAACCCGTCGTGCAGCACGCCAACTGGTAACTCACCGTCACATTACTGTGAACGGAGATGTAGTAAACGTGGCCTCTTACCAGCTTCGTCCGGGCGATGTTGTAGGTGTTCGCGAAAAATCGAAATCACTCGAGCTGATCAGTGATTCGCTTGCCTCACACACCAATAAATACGACTGGTTGTCATTTGACCGGAATACGCTCACCGGAACGTTCATGGCAGTGCCGGAACGCGAGCAAATCCCCGAGCAGATTAAAGAACAACTAATCGTGGAATTATATTCCAAGTAATCATTCAACAATAACTAAGTCTATATATACCATGGCAATTCTAGATTTCCAAAGACCGGACAAAGTAATAATGATCAGTTCTGATGACCATTCCGGCCAGTTCGAATTCAGACCGTTAGAGCCGGGTTATGGCATAACCATCGGAAATGCCCTGCGCAGAATTCTGTTGTCCTCACTCGAAGGATTTGCAATTACCTCGGTGCGGATTGAGGGTGTTGAGCACGAGTTTGCTTCGATCAAAGGAGTTGTCGAGGACGTAACGAACATCGTACTCAACCTGAAACAAGTTCGTTTCAAGCGCCAGATTGAAGAAACCGACACCGAGCGGGTGAACGTTTCGCTTTCTGGAAAAGAAGTAATTACAGCCGGAGATCTGGGTGGTTTTACCTCAGCTTTTCAGGTTCTGAATCCCGATCACGTGATTTGTCACCTGGAGCCTTCGGTAAAGATCGAAATGGAATTGACCATCAGCAAAGGCCGTGGTTATGTACCCGCCGATGAAAACAAAAGCAGTGCAGCTCCTATCGGAACAATCTTTACTGACTCGATTTTTACACCGATCAAGAATGTATCGTATCAGGTAGAAAACTATCGTGTAGAACAAAAAACCGACTACGAAAAACTCGTAATCGATCTTACCAGCGATGGTTCAATTACCCCGAAAGATGCCCTTCAGGAAGCCGCAAAAGTGTTGATTCATCACTTTATGTTGTTCTCTGATGAGAAGATTACCCTCGACAGCGAAGAAAAAGCCGAAACCGAGGAATTTGATGAAACGTCGTTGCACATGCGCCAGCTGTTGAAAACCAAACTGGTTGATATGGACCTGTCTGTACGTGCACTGAACTGCCTGAAAGCTGCTGACATCGAAACCCTGGGCGACCTGGTTTCTTTCAACAAAAATGATCTGTTGAAATTCCGCAACTTCGGAAAGAAATCTCTTACCGAACTGGAAGATCTGATCGAATCAAAAGGGCTTTCTTTCGGAATGAATGTAGCCAAGTATAAATTGGACAAAGAGTAGTAGAATTTTTCAGCACCGCTGATTTTAGCACAAGAAGAAAATGAGACACGGAAACAAAATCAATGCCCTCGGCCGGAAGAAAGCGCACAGGGAAGCTATGCTCGCCAATATGGCATGTTCGCTGATCGAGCACAAGCGCATCAATACTACGGTTGCTAAGGCCAAGGAACTACGAAAGTATGTAGAACCGCTTATCACCAAGTCTAAAGCAGATTCGACCCATTCACGCCGCACTGTTTTCAGCTACCTGAAAAGCAAAGAAGCCGTAACTGAATTGTTTCGCGAAGTAGCCCCAAAAGTGGCTGAGCGTCCGGGAGGATACGTTCGCATTCTGAAAACCGGTCGACGACTTGGAGACGCTGCCGAAATGTGTATGGTGGAGCTGGTAGATTTCAACGAACTGATGCTTCAGGGAGGAAAACCTGCCAAAGCCAAGCGAAGCAGACGCGGTGGAAAGAAGAAATCAGAGACCGAAGGCGCAGAAACTACCCAGGCTAAAGAAACCAAAGCCAAACCGGCTGAAGAATCTAAAGCGGAAGAAAAAGTTGCTGATAAAGCTGAAGATCCGAAAGAAACTGCTGCTACTGAAGAGCAACCAGAAGAGAAGACAGAGGTGAAAGCCGAAGAGCAAAAAACTGAAGCAGCTTCTGCTGATAATGCCGATGCCGAAAAGGACGAAAACAGCGACGACAAAAGTGCCGGAGAGGACGAGAAAAAGAATGAATAGTCGAAGGCTGTTAAAAGTATAATCGAAGGGATAATGTGTGATGCATTATCCCTTTTTTTTATTAAAATTTGTACCCATGAAAGATCATAAGGCAATACTTTTATTGGACGACGGAACCGTCTTTTACGGCAGAAGAATAGGAGCGAAGGGAACCACCACCGGCGAGCTCGCCTTCAATACGGGTATGACCGGATACCAGGAAATTTTTACGGATCCTTCGTACTTCGGTCAGATTGTGGTAATGGCCAGTTCTCACATCGGGAATTACGGAACCGTTGCCGCCGATGTTGAATCAGATCGGGTTAAGATTGCAGGTCTTGTTTGCAAAAGCTTTTCCGAAAACTTTTCACGTGCCCGTGCAGATCAGTCGCTTCAGGAATATTTCGAATGCGATCAACTGGTAGGTATATCCGACATTGATACCCGTGCGCTGGTTCGTCACATTCGTGATAAAGGAGCCATGAATGCAATCATTTCATCCGAAAGTTTTGATCTTGAAGAGCTGAAGAAGAAGCTGTCTCAGGTTCCTTCCATGCAAGGACTCGAATTATCCTCCCATGTCTCCACCAAAGAATCCTATGCAGAGGGTGACGAAAAAGGAATCCGCGTCGCATTGCTCGATCTTGGAGTAAAAACCAATATTGTTCGCTGCCTGACCGAACGTGGATGTTACGTTAAAGTATTTCCGATGGACACTACGGTAGAGGAAATGCAACAATGGAATCCGGATGGCTTCCTGTTGTCGAACGGACCC
>CALDPJ010000409.1 GCA_937911795.1 uncultured Flavobacteriales bacterium
GCTTACGGGGCAGTGCATAAATCCAGAACTTTTAAATCTCATATTGCCAATCTATTTTTTGATTATAGAGATCAGACTTTAGTAGAAACCCTAGATGAATTATGGGATTTACCTAATCCTGAAAGAGAAATTTTTAGATTTTCCCCTGATAAATATAAGTTAAACCCAATAATATGAAAAACCTACAAAGATTTAATGTCATTATTACCAAGACCTTTTCTTATTTAAGCAGTAATTTCCAAGGAGAAGGAGTCTCTGAAATAATAAATAATGTATCTCAGGAGGCTATTTCTGATTTTGAAAAAACCAAGGAATATAATATAGATATTAGAATGGATTATTCTGATATAGTCAAAAAGAAAGAAGTAAATGATGATGTTAATAATTGGGAAACGGTTCTTTTCACCAATACAAGGTAAAAAGCTGGTCAGGCATCGGTTTTATGTTCAGTCATTTCACCTGCCAACGACCGGTTTAAATCACCGGTGATTTCTGACGTAGATTTTCGGTTGGCCAGCAGAAACATCAGCTTGGTACACGCCGATTCTGTTGTGATATCTCCGCCTCCGATGACGCCAATCTTTCGCAACGACGAACTGGTTTCGTAGCGACCTTGCTCTACCGAACCTTCGCCGCACTGGGTTACATTAAGAACAATCAAACCTTTTTTGATGGCTGATGCAAGCGCTTCGACAAACCAGGAGGCAGTCGGCGCATTTCCGCTGCCAAAAGTTTCCAGTACGAGCGCCTTCATATCGGGTGTCTGTAGTACGTGCTTCACCATTGCCTCAGAAATTCCGGGGAACAGCTTCAGGACGAATACGCGGTTGTCCATGTTTGTATAGAAACGCGGCGATCGCTTTTCGGGCTTGTGAATTTGTGCTTTGTTGAAATCAACATGAACGCCGGCCTCTGCCAGCAACGGATAATTCGAAGATCTGAAGGCCTTGAAATGATCGGCGTTGTACTTGTGTGTGCGGTTTCCGCGGTACAATTTGTACTCGAAGTAGATGGAAACTTCCGGCACCACGGCTTTTCCTTTGTGATAGGTGGCCGCAATTTCAATGGCCGTTATCAGGTTTTCCTTGCCATCGGTGCGGATCAACCCAATCGGTAATTGAGACCCGGTGAGGACCACAGGTTTTGTCAGGTTCTCAATCATAAAACTCAGAGCCGATGCGGTGTAGGCCATCGTATCCGATCCGTGCAGAATCACAAATCCATCGAAGCGATCGTAATTCTCTTCAATCATTTTTACGAGTTTCGACCAAATACTGGGTTCCATATTGCTCGAATCGATCGGCTCTTTGAATGAGATTCCTTCAAGTTCGGCATCGATCAATTTCAACTCCGGAATCTGCGATTGCATGTGGTCAAAATCAAACGGCTTCAGCACATTCGATTCCGGATCGCTGACCATTCCGATCGTTCCGCCGGTGTAAATCAACAATACCTTTCGTTTCGGCATGGATTAAAGTTGAAACATTTTCACTGCATTTTCTGTGGTGATGCGCGCCACTTCCTCCATCGAACAACCTTTTACCTCTGCCAGTTTTCGGGCGACGAGTTCTACATAGGCACTCTCGTTTCGCTTTCCTCGGTAAGGTGCGGGAGCGAGATAGGGCGCATCGGTTTCGAGCACGAGGTGTTTCAGGTCAATATTGGCAACAGCTTTGTCAACTCCGCTGTTTTTAAAAGTGAGCACGCCTCCGAGTCCGAGCATAAAATCGCCGTATTCGAGAATCCGTTGGGCCTGTGATTCATTTCCTGTGAAGCAATGAAAAACGCCCCGTAAACTTTGATCGTTTTCCCGATCGAGCACTTCAAAAATTTCGTTGAACGATTCGCGGCAATGAATGACAATTGGCAGGTTTCGCTCTTTCGCCCAGTTGATCTGAATCCGGAATGCCTCTTTCTGAAGTTCGAGCGTTGATTTGTCCCAATACAGGTCGATACCGATTTCTCCAACGGCACAAAAAGAATCGTTGTTTAGGTTTTTCAACGCTGTTTCCAATTCCTGTTTCCACGATTCAGGCTGAATCGAACAAGGATGAACGCCCATCATCGGTCGGAAAAAATCCGGATCGGAATCCGACAGTTCGAGCATTTCCGCGTGGTGACTGCTGTCGATGGCCGGGAGCAATACTTTTTCTACTCCCACCTTTCGCGCACGGTCGAGCATCGCTTCACGGTCTTCGTCAAACGCGGCGAGGTACAAATGGCTGTGGGTATCGATGAGCATTCTGCAATATTAGGTCAAAAGAAACGCACCAGAAAACAGAAGGTGGTTTTTGTGATTGCCGGCAGCGGTTCGCTGTTCGCAAATTGCCATATCTTAGCGCCATGCTGACGAAAATGCTGATTGTTCGATTTTCTTCCATCGGGGATATTGTGCTTACTACTCCGGTAATGCGCTGCGCGAAAGAGCAATGGCACGGCGATCTGGAAATTCACTACATCACCAAAAAGCAAAACGCATTTCTGCTGGAACACAATCCGTATGTCGATCGCATCCACACGATTGAACGCAGTACGAATGAAATCATCGAAGAACTGCGAAGCATCGGGTATGATTACATCATCGATCTGCACCACAACGCGCGATCATTTTTCCTGAAGCGAAAGCTAAAACCGGCGCTGGCGTTTGCATTCAACAAGCTCAACCGCGAGAAATGGTTGCTCGTGAATTTCGGTATCAACCAATTGCCCGACGTTCACATTGTAGATCGCTACCTGGAAACATTGAAAGCTTTTAAAATAAAGAATGACAACCGGGGTTTGAATTATTTTTTACCGGAAGCCGATAAGATAAATCCGGCGACATTTCCGGACGGATTTTCCCCGGGGTTCATTGCTTTTGTCATCGGTGGTCAGCACCGGGGGAAGAAACTACCTTCAGAGAAAATAGCGCGTATTTGCAGCGAATTGAATTATCCCGTCGCACTGTTGGGTGGCCCCGACGATGCGGAGGCCGCGGAAAAAATCATGGCTCAACAGAATGGGACTGTTTGGAACGCGGTTGGGAAATTCAACTTCAACCAGTCGGCTTCATTGATTGAGCAAAGCGTTGCGGTGATTTCTCACGATACCGGTCTGATGCACGTGGCAGCGGCGTTTAAAAAGCCCGTGATTTCTGTTTGGGGCGGAACGATTCCGGAGTTTGGAATGTCGCCCTATTTACCCGGTGAAGGTTCGCACATTGCCGAAGCGCGCCATTTGAAAAAGCGGCCGTGCAGCAAACTCGGCGACCGTTGTAAATACAAACCCTGCCGATGTATGGAAGAGGTGAGCGAAGCAGAAATTGTGGAGCACGCTACTCGAATAGTTTCTTCAGTTCGGTAGCATTTTCAAGCTTCAGTTTACCGGCCAGAACCAGGCGCAACTGACGACGGCGCAGCGCAGCATCGAATCGCTTTTGTTCTTCTTCTGTTTCGGGAATCAGCTCCGGAACCGGAATCGCATTTCCCACCTGGTCGACGGCAACAAACGTATACATTGCCTCATTGCAACGGGTTTTTTCGCCGGTGGTGTGGTGTTCTACAAACA
>CALDPJ010000410.1 GCA_937911795.1 uncultured Flavobacteriales bacterium
CTTTTCGGTTGTTGTCCATGCTGATCGGCTCGGATGGTTTGGATTACCTGAAAACCATTGCCCGGGCCGTTGTCAACCGCGAAGGAATTCTCGATGCTTCCTATTTATGGCGCGGCCATAAACGAAGTGTCGAAAAATCATTAAACCAGGCGTCGCTATTGCTTCCCAATTCACACAGTGAATATAAACGACTGCAGCAGCGTTATCGTTTTGAGAAGGACTATCTCTGCATTCCGAATGCCGTTAGCGATGAGTTTTTTGCAGAAGTGCCTGCCAGCAACGCCAGAAGCGGTGTGATCTGTATTGGACGAATTGAGGTGATTAAGAATCAGCTGAACCTCATTAAAGCGCTGAACGGAACCAATATTCCGCTGAAATTGATCGGTAAACCAGCACCCAATCACCTCAAATATTTTGAGGAATGCAAAGTACTAGCTGGCACTAACATTCAGTTCCTGGGCCAATTGAGCAAAAATGAGATTATTCAGCAACTAAAACTGGCCAAAGTACACGTATTACCAAGTTTCTTCGAAACCACCGGGTTGAGTTCTCTCGAAGCAGCTGCAATGGGTTGCAATGTGGTCATCACCGCCAGGGGAGATACCACCGAGTATTTCGAAGATCTGGCGCATTATTGTGAACCAGACAATCCGGAGTCTATTAAAAGGGCCATCGAACAAGCACTTCTCGATCCGGTGAATCCTGCGCTGAAAGAAAGGATTTTCAACAATTACAGATGGGAGATCACTGCAAAAAAAACCAAAACTGCCTACTTAAAGGTGTTGGAGAAAGAGTAGTTTTACGTGACAATCGAAACCGGTTAAATTAAATTCTGACGACACTCTTAACGTGCATTGTAAACCAAACGGGAAGTGGTAACTGAAATTCATTTGATTCCTATTTCTGAATTCCTAAATCCGGTTATATGAAAATCGGAATTTTAGGAACCCGCGGTATTCCCAATCACTACGGCGGCTTCGAGCAGTTTGCCGAATACCTGTCTGTGGGGCTGGTAAAGCGCGGACATGAAGTGGTGGTGTACAACAGCAGTTCACATCCTTTTCAGGAGAAAAAGTATGAGGGTGTTGACATTGTTCATTGTTATGATCCCGAATCAAAAATCGGTACGGCGGGTCAGTTTGTGTACGATCTGAATTGTATTTTGGATGCCCGAAAACACTCATTCGATGTTCTTCTTCAACTGGGCTACACCAGCAGCTCGGTATGGGGGCCACTGCTACCGAAAAAACCGGTAGTTTTTACCAATATGGACGGGCTGGAGTGGAAGAGAAGCAAATACAGCAATCGGGTAAAAAGGTTCCTGCACCACGCCGAAAAATGGGCCGTAAAATCCAGCGATGTGCTCATTGCGGATTCGCAGGCAATCCAAACCTATCTTCAGGAAAAATTCGGTAAACCCTCTGAATTCATTGCCTACGGTGCAGAAATTTTTGATCACCCTGATGAGCAACAACTCGTTCCGTACAACGTGAATCCATTCGAATATTTTTTGTTGATCGCGCGAATGGAGCCGGAAAACAACATAGAAATGATTCTGCAAGGTTATCAGGAATCCGGTGATAACCGACCGTTTTTGGTAGTCGGAAAAACGGACACCGTCTTTGGGAAAAAGATGGAAGACCGGTTTTCGACAAACCGGAATATCCGGTTTGTCGGGGGGATCTATAATTCTGTAGCAATCGATAATCTCCGACATTATTCACGGCTGTATTTTCACGGTCATACCGTAGGAGGAACCAATCCGTCGTTACTCGAAGCCATGGGCGCCGGCGCTGTAATTGCCGCGCACGACAATCCCTTCAACCAGGCGGTGCTGGAGTCGCAGGCTTTGTTTTTTGATTCGGCTGATGGAGTAGCCGAAATAATCCGGAATGTCAAAGATCGCTCAGAATATTCAGCAATGATTGATATCAACCGGCAAAAAATCAGATCGGAATACAACTGGCATTACATTATCGACCAGTACGAAAAGGTTTTTGTAACACATCAAAACCGGCTGCGATCATGAAGTTATTTGAACCTTTATTCACCGACCGTAGGACCGGTTTTTATACCATTGCACTGGCACTGGTAGTGGCGAGTTTGTTTGTCGCCCGCCTTAGTTCTACCGTGCCGCTCAATACAGTAGCCATTATCTTGTTGGCCCTGGCTTGGTTGGCCGAAGGTAGTTTCAAAACTAAGTTTCGCACTTTTAAAAAGTTTTGGGTGTGGCCTCCGGTGATACTTTTTCTGCTCTATTTAGTCGGGGTAATTTATTCAGAAAATCAGCAGGCGGCGTGGTCATCGGTAGAGCTTAAGCTTTCGTTGGTAATGGCTCCGCTGTTGATTGCAGGATCTTCATCTTTCCGGAAGCAGCACCTCTCCTGGTCGGTTTTTGTATTTATCTGGGCCGCAGTAATAACGATGTGTTTCGCGTATATCCTGGCGCTCATGAACGGATTGCAGGGGGATTTTTCGGGCGGTTGGATCGAGATGGTGACCTACGAAAATCTGACGCGGTCTATATCGTTTCAGCCGATTTACCTTTCATTTTATCTGGTGTTTGCGTTTTTCGGATTGATTGCTTTACATCTGAATGAATCCTTCCGCGATCAATTGTTTTACCGGAACAAATATGCAACCTATCCGGTTCTGGCATTTTTGTTTGTAGGAATCATCATGCTCAGTTCACGCATGGAAGTACTGGTTTTGTTCGCAACCGGGGCGGCACTGATTTTATTTTTCCTGCCGTCAAAAAAACAACGAAGAAAATACGGTTTACTGTTAATGGCCCTTGCGGTAACTGCGGTTGGATTGATTTTAAGCAGCGCGGAAAACCGACAGCGGTTTACAGAAATGATCGACATCAGTTCGGATTATACGGAAAATCAATACGGTGGTCGGTCAATCCGGCTGCACAAGTGGAAAAATGCACTGGAGCGATGGTCACAGGATCCGGTATTGGGAGTGGGGACAGGCGATCTTCAGGAAGAACTCGATAAAACCTACGCCAAAAATAATTTCGACCTGGCATTGCAGTACAGCTTCAACCCACACAATCAGTATGTCGAAACTTTGCTGACACTCGGAATCCCGGGTTTTGTCATGCTGCTGATCTGGTTGTGGGGAATTTGCCTGCTGGGGTGGCGGTATAAAAACTGGCTGCTCTTTGCTTTCGGTCTCATCGTTTCGCTCAGTATTCTAACCGAAAGTATGCTCGAACGACAATGGGGGATAGTGTTCATTGCCTTTTTCTCGGTAATATTGATGCGGTATTATTGTGAAACAGATCGTGAATCATTCGAAATAAAACCTTGAACCAAAACTTCACATATATATTGCTACTCTACACAAGGATAACAAACTATATTGTGTTAAATCTTGTGTTTATTATAGCGGTTGTCAGTCGTTTTCAGGGTGACTGGCCGGTGGTGTTCAGCAACAACAATTACATTGCTCTATTGCTTTATGTCAACCTCATCTGGATTATTACTTCAAATCTTTTAAGCTATTACAAACCTGCCCGAATCAGTATAAAATGGCAGCGCCGGTTGCTGATCTTTCTTCAATTGGCTTTGCTGCATCTGGTTTTGGTGCTGGCCTTTAATGGATTAATCAAAACCTATTATTCGCGTCTTTTCCTGATCTATTTCTATATTCAGTTTTTTATTCTGATCCCGCTCACAGAGTTGCTGGTCCGGCGTTTTATTGGTTGGTATCAAAAACAAAAAGGAATCACACTTCGGATCGTATTCGCTGGGCAGGGTAAAACGCCAGGTGAGTTGGCTCATTATTTTAATAATATTGAAAATGATGTTCATCAGCGGGAGGTTATTCAACTGAATGGAGCAGCAGAGAATCTTTTGGATCAGGTTCGCGGATTGCACGAGGTGCGGCCTGTTAACGAGTTGTATTGCAGTGCGTCAACTGTTCCGGAGCCGGTTCTGATGCAGCTCGGCAATTTCTGCGAAAACAACCTGATCAGGGTTCGGCTCATAATGGATTATCCGAAGTGGGAGACAAAACCGCTCGAGGTGGTCCATTTCGATTCAATACCAGTGATCAATATTCCGGTGACGCCGCTCGACGAACCAGGTAATAAACTAACCAAGCGTATTTTCGATGTAGTGTTTTCATTGCTGGTAATTGTACTGGTCCTTTCATGGCTATTTCCTGTAATAGCCGTTCTAATAAAATTATCATCCAGAGGTCCGGTTATATTCAAACAGAAAAGAACCGGGCTTGATAACCGTCAATTCGATTGCTGGAAATTCCGTTCGATGCGACCAAATAAAACGGCAGATCTTGTACAGGCGTCACAAAATGATCCGCGCATTACCTCAGTGGGTCGTTTTTTAAGGAAAACATCACTCGACGAGTTGCCGCAATTTTTCAATGTTCTTCGCGGAGAGATGTCTGTAGTGGGACCCCGGCCGCATATGCTGAAACACACCGAGGAATATGCCAGCAGGGTGGGGCACTTTATGCAACGTCATGCAATCCGTCCAGGAGTCACCGGCCTTGCCCAGGTAAAAGGTTACCGTGGGGAAATCACCCATTTTGAGCACCTCTCTAACCGTGTGAAATACGATCGGTTTTATGTCGAAAACTGGTCCCTGTTGCTGGATGTAAAAATTATAATTCTCACCATTATATCCGTTTTTAAAAAACACCCTTAATATTTTAGGGTTACTAACTTTGTGATTACATTTTATACTATTATGAAAAAAACTGCACTAAACGAAATTCACCATAAATCCGGAGCAAAAATGATCCCCTTTGCAGGGTATGAGATGCCGGTATCCTATAGAAGTTTAAATGAAGAACACCTGGCGGTAAGAAACAGCGTGGGAATATTTGATGTTTCTCACATGGGTCAGATTTTTATTACAGGGCCGGGATCCCTGGGTTTAATCCAGTACGTCACTACTAATGATGCTTCCAAATTGTCTGATAAAAAGGTGCAATATACCTGTATGCCTAATGGGAATGGCGGTATCATAGATGATTTACTGGTGTACAGGCTTGGGCCGGAAAATTATATGCTGGTGGTAAATGCCTCCAACATTGAGAAAGATTTTAACTGGATTAATATGCACAGTACCTTTGGTGCAAGGGTGGAGAATTTATCAGATGCATTTTCTCTTTTTGCAGTGCAGGGTCCAAACGCAGTGAATACCTTAAAAGATCTGACTGACCTGGATCTTGAGGGAATGCCTTATTATTCTTTCGATATAGGAACCTTTGCCGGAAAAGAGGAAGTGATAATATCCGCCACAGGGTATACCGGGGCAGGAGGTTTTGAG
>CALDPJ010000411.1 GCA_937911795.1 uncultured Flavobacteriales bacterium
ACCAACCTTATCGTTGTTCTCAACGATAACTGCATGTCCATCGATCCAAACGTGGGTGCGCTGAAAGATTATCTCACCGATATCACCACTTCACACACCTACAATAAAGTTCGTGATGAAGTCTGGAACCTGCTCGGTAAAGTCAGCATGTTCGGGCCCAACGCCCAAAGCATTGCTCAGAAAATTGAGCACGCGGTGAAGTCAACACTGCTCAAACAAAGCAATTTCTTCGAATCTTTGAATTTCCGTTATTTCGGTCCGGTAGATGGTCACGATGTAGTGTATTTATCCAAAGTTCTCGAAGATCTGAAAGATATTCCCGGTCCGAAAATTCTGCACTGTGTCACGGTCAAAGGAAAAGGATACAAGCCCGCAGAAGATGGATCGCCGACCACCTGGCACGCGCCGGGATTGTTCAACAAGGATACCGGGGAGATCATTAAAGTCACCCCTAAAAGTCCGAAGCCACCCAAGTACCAGGATGTATTTGGACACACCATTGTTGAACTGGCCGAAAAGAATGAAAAAATTGTGGGTGTCACACCCGCCATGCCCACAGGATGTTCACTGAAGATTATGATGGACGCGATGCCCGATCGTGCCTTTGATGTCGGAATTGCCGAACAACATGCTGTGACTTTCTCTGCCGGAATGGCTACCCAGGGAATGATTCCCTTTTGCAATATTTATTCGTCGTTCATGCAGCGGGCATACGATCAGGTGATTCACGATGTGGCACTACAGAATCTGAACGTTGTTTTTTGTCTCGATCGCGGGGGAATTGCCGGAGCCGATGGACCAACGCACCATGGAGCATACGATCTTGCGTTTATGCGCTGCATTCCGAAAATGATTGTGTCATCTCCGATGAACGAAGAGGAATTGCGCAACCTGATGTACACGGCACAACTGGAAAATGCGGGTCCGTTTTCAATCCGTTATCCACGGGGCAACGGAGTAATGACCGATTGGAAAACACCGTTTAAGAAGATTAAAATCGGCAGCGGAAGGAAACTGAAAAACGGCGAGGACATCGCGGTTTTAACCATTGGCCCGGTTGGTAATTTTGCCCTCGAAGCCACAGAAGTCCTGAATAATAAAGGAATTTCTGCAGCACATTACGATATGCGTTTTGCAAAGCCGCTGGACGAGGTGATGCTGCACGAAGTTTTTGGTAAGTTTAAAAAAGTAATCACCGTTGAAGACGGCTGCGTGCAAGGTGGTTTTGGAAGTGCGATTGTTGAGTTTATGGCCGATCACGGATATATGGCCGAAGTGAAGCGTCTTGGAATACCGGACCGATACATCGAACACGGAAGCCAGGAAGAGCTGTACCGCGAATGCGAATACGACATGCAGGCGATTGTAGAAACAGCGGTTGCTATGGTCGGTGAGCAACTGAACTCAAGAAGTGTAGCGGGGTAAGAATAGGTCTCTGCTGTATCAGAATTTTTCTTTGAGGTCTTTTGTTGAATAGAGCGCTTCATCTTCTTCCAGAAAGTCGAAAACATCAGATTGATTCATCAGTTTTTCCATTCCTCGCTGCAATTCTTTTTCATCGTTTTTTTGCAACAAAAAATCGGTGAAATCCCGTACCACTTTTAGTTTCTCCTTCGGCAGGACTTCTAAAATGGATATTATTTTCCGGATTAAGGCTGTTCTACTGGCAGTAGTCTCTATGGTTTAAATTTAGAATTTTAAAATGAGAAACGCCAGAGGTATAGTGTGAAACTGATTACTTTTCATTTTCAAAATCCAGACGATAGTCCCACATCTTCATTTGCACCAACACCCAACCCTGTCTTGATCTTACGTAAGGACCAGGATTTTTTGCAGAATATTTAAGCGGTGCCGGTAATACCGCTGCGAGCAAAGCTGCCTGTGGCCGGTTGAGTTCTTCGGCATTGGAACCAAAAAATTCTTTCGCCGCGGCTTCCGCACCGTAAACCCCCGGGCCGAGTTCAATAATATTCAGGTAGACTTCCAGAATTCGTTCTTTTGGCCAGAACAATTCGATGAGCACGGTGAAATAAACTTCAAAACCCTTTCTGACCCAGCTTCGCGACGGCCACAAAAACAGATTTTTAGCGGTTTGCTGAGAAATGGTGCTGGCTCCTCGCTTGCGATTGCTTTTCTCGTTGTGCTCCAGCGCCTTTTCTATGGCTTCGAAATCAAAGCCATTGTGATTCAGGAAATTTTGGTCTTCTGCACAAACCACCGCCAGCTGGAGATTTTCAGAAATGCGCGCCATCGGTTCCCAGTCTTTCTTCAACCGGATGGGTTCATCGGCCTGGAATTGTTCCACACAACGTATAATCATCAATGGCGTAACCGGCACGGGCACAAACCGAAAAACAACGACCAGTAAAATGCTCAGCAGAAATGCACCGAGGATAAATTTCCCCAGGAATCGCAACAACCTTTTGAAGAAACCAGCTTGCCTGGCTTTGGATTTTTTCACGGCGCAAATTTATACTATTGCCGTGGATTGCATTTCCGGAAGTGAGTCCAATTTACCGGATTAGTAGCGCGTAGTCAGGGCAAGACCTTTAAAATCGTTGAGTTCATTATCCGAAAGGAATACCGCATCTCCGCCATTCTGAAGATTCACCTCAATTATTTCATCCACAATGTCATCTACTACGTTACTGCCATTTGGTAGGTCCATTGGAATCACCGAGCCATTCTCAATCTGAGCCGGTTGATGAAACCCTCTCTTCACAAAAACGGTTCGTCCGCGCCCTTCGTTTACGGCTCTCCAGATATCGCTCAGATCCATTAGGAATCTTTGTTGATTGATGGCTTCCTGCAGCTCTTCAAGACGCTGCTTGTTCATTTTGTTGAGGTGATCTTTCACGAGCGGCCAGCTTTCCCTAACCAGCTGATCGGTTTCCTCGTGATCGCGGTTTTGGTTCAGGTGACCCACGACGATTGGTCGTTCTGCAACTTTTGTGAAATGGTTGTAATTGCGTTCTTCGGTGGCAAGTATTACGGGAGCCGGTTTGTTATTCATCACGCGTTGTAGTGCTTTGTCTACCTTCTTGAAAAAACCTTCTATTAAGAGGTCTGTTCCCTGAGCCATTGTTAGTTTATGCGTGTCGTCTTCAATAATATCGTTGATAATCGGAAAATCTTCGGTGAATTCGAAATCCGGATGGTTGTTCGTAGCAGCAATCAAACGTGCCTGACGTCTGCTGAGGACGAGTATGTAATAAGAAGCCTGTTCGCGACTGGCCCGTACCAGATCGCGGGTGGCAAAATGGTGGTTGATGACAACCCTGCTTTCTACTTCCACAGGAAGCTGATAGTACCGTGAAATTTTATCGTTTACCACCAGAATCAACCCTTCCCGGTTTTGGCTGTGGTCAATGGTGGAGCTGAGTTTATTGAGTTGTTCAATGCGTTCTTTTACTATTTCAGCGCTGTATTCTTCTGAAAGTCGTTGTTCGGCTTCTTTTATCAGGTTCTTTATTCGGATGGGATCCTTCTGAAAATCCGGACGCGTTCGGTGGGTTTTTGCAGTAATGGTTACACTGGCTTTTCCGGATTGACGATTGAGTTCATTGATGAGATCTTTCATAATATCAGGAATTTAAAAATGATGTAATTCGAGTCACTTAAAGATAAGAATCAATCGGCAGACCCCGATGAAGAACAACTTAAAACACCGTGAATTAACAATTGTTGAAGGATTTTTTTATCGCTTCGGATCGATGAGCAGCCGGTAGTCGTCGAGATAGCGCTCTTTCGAAAAATGCTCTGCTGCAAGATTGTTTGCCCGTCTCCGATCAGCAGTTTGAATCGGCGGTAGTTCCGGGTGCTGGTTAAAATCAACCACCTTTCCGCATGCATGCTGAATCGTGAATTCTGTAAAATCACCCACCTCCGGAGAAATGAGGATTTGCAGGCCTGCAGCCAGGTATTCAGCAAATTTGGTGGGAGAGGCCACTTGATTGGTGAGGCTTTTTGTCCGAAGGAGCAGCCCGTAATCGCCGAGGGTTAATAATTCCGGAACTTCCGGAGGCGACACCCATTTTAGCAGGACCCTATCTTCAAAGGGTTCAAGCGAAGTATTTTTCAGAGATTGCATCGGTGTCAACAGCAGCAGTCGGAGGTGCGACTGTTGCCGCATCATTTCAGCGAGCCAGTTCAGCAATGGTTCCATAGATTGCCAGCCCGCTGCCGATCCCGAATAAACAAGCACCGTTTCATTACTTTTTATCCCGGTATTTGATCGTAAATGAGTCCGTTCATCTTCCGTCAATAATCCGGTAGAATGACTGCCTGCCAACGTACAGGGAATCACCCGGACATTGGGGGCGCTGAATCCGTAGTTGCTTTGCCAGTATTTTACCAGCGCATTGGATACCGCAAGCTGAGCATCCGATCGGTGGAGCGCCTGTTGTTCCAGCTTCCGTACTTCTTCAATAAATCTGTCATCTTCAATAAGCCGGTATTCACTGAATTCTGCATGGTAGGCTCCGCGGGCATCAAAAACCAGTTTAAATGGCTTGCGTACCTTCCGGACACGAAAAGCAAGATGGGTAGCGAAAATACCGCGCGCCAC
>CALDPJ010000412.1 GCA_937911795.1 uncultured Flavobacteriales bacterium
CGCGCGAGGTGACCCAGTCCGGAGTAATCACCCAAAAACAACAGACCAGTTCGTTGATGTTCCTTACCGTTTTATCAGACAACGAGGATTATGATGCAACTTACATTCAGAATTATCTGAACATTAACGTGCTTCCGGAGTTGAAGCGAATCAGCGGAGTAGGTGACGTGCGGGTTTTTGGTTCCAAGAATTATTCAATGCGCATCTGGCTTCAGCCCGAAAAACTCGCGGCTTATGATCTGATGCCTTCGGATGTAACAGCCGCCATCAACGATCAAAGTCTCGAAGCAGCAGCCGGTGCTCTGGGGCAGAATAATGCGGAGTCGTTTGAGTACGTTATTAAGTACGGAGGTCGCTACAACACCGAGGAGGAATACGAAAACATTGTCATCAAAGCCCTCGGAAACGGACAGTTTTTGCGACTGAAAGATGTGGCCCAAATAGAACTCGGTGCCGAGGGGTATACGGTGATGTCGTACACCAACAACAAACCAGGTGTGAGTATGGCGGTGTATCAGACTCCGGGATCCAACGCGAAAGAAATTATCGAGAACATCCACGCCAAAATGGCCGAGCTGGAACAGAATTTCCCCACCGGACTTTCGGTGATGGTGAACTTCGATACCAACGAATTTTTAAATGCTTCGATTCAAAAAGTGGTGGTCACGCTTATCGAAGCATTTATCCTCGTGTTTCTTGTAGTGTTTATTTTCCTTCAGGATTTCCGCTCTACGTTAATTCCGGCCATTGCTGTTCCGGTATCGATTGTGGGAACTTTTTTCTTCCTGAACATGTTCGGCTATTCGATCAACCTGCTCACTTTGTTTGCGCTCGTGCTCGCCATCGGAATTGTGGTCGATGATGCGATTGTGGTGGTGGAAGCCGTTCACGCCAAACTCGAGGGCGGTGTCGAAAGTGCCACCAAAGCCACGCATTCGGCCATGGAGGAAATCACCGGAGCAATTATTTCGATCACACTGGTGATGGGTGCGGTGTTTATTCCGGTGACATTTATTACCGGTCCGACAGGGGTTTTCTACGAACAATTTGGGGTGACCCTTATCGTGGCGATTTTTATTTCAGCAGTCAACGCGCTTACGCTCAGTCCGGCGCTGTGTGCCCTTTTGCTAAAACCGCACAAGGATCACGCAAATAAGGGGTTGGTGCAGCGATTTTTCAGTTCGTTCAACACCGCATTCGATGTCACAACCAGGCGATATGTCGGCTCTCTCAAATTTTTGCAACGCTACAAGTGGGTGACACCGCTTATTTTACTCGCGTGTATCGGTGGAATCTGGTGGGCTTCAAGTGTGACACCAACCGGTTTTGTTCCGAATGAAGACCGCGGAATGGTGTTTGCCAATATCGAGTTACCCGCCGGAGCCTCTTTGGACCGAACAGTTGGTGTAACGCAGGAGTTGTTCGAAAAGGTGAACCAGATTCCTGGCTTTGACGGAGGTTCGATGGTGAATGGTTTCAGTATGATTTCAGGTGCCGGAAGCAACTACGGAATAGGATTCTTAAAACTCGACCCCTGGGATGAACGCGACGCCGACAGCCTATCTGCCGATGCAATTATTGCGAAGATGTATCAGGTAGCCGCAACCATTCCCGATGCCAATATCCTGTTTTTTGCTCCGCCGAGTATTCCCGGATTTGGTGTATCCTCTGGTTTTGAAGTTCAGGTGCTCGACCGTTTCGGCGGAAGTTTTACCGAACTGGATGAAACTGCTCAGGAGTACTTGCGGCAATTGATGGCCCGGCCGGAAATTCAATACGCGCAGAGTTCCTTCAATACCAATTATCCGCAGTACGAAATCGATCTTAATGTGCCCAAAGCCAAAGAGGCCGGAGTTTCTGTGAGCAGTATTTTCAGCACATTGCAGGGATATATCGGCGGAATTTATGCCGCTGACTTTGCCCGGTTCGGAAAACAATACCGCGTATTTGTTCAGGCGTTGCCAGAAGACAGAGCGCGCGAATCTGACCTGAACTCGCTGTTTGTGCGGAATGCACAGGGAGAAATGGCGCCAATTACAGAGTTCGTTACG
The DNA here is from genome assembly GCA_937911795.1 of uncultured Flavobacteriales bacterium. Classification (GTDB taxonomy): domain Bacteria; phylum Bacteroidota; class Bacteroidia; order Flavobacteriales_D; family SKUL01; genus SKUL01. The sequence continues at coordinate 2,052 of CALDPJ010000412.1, forward strand.
CTGAAAAGAGTGTACGGACCGCAGGCAGTTACCCGGTTCAACCTGTTTAATTCGGCTTCGGTCAATGGAGCAGCAGCGCCTGGTTATTCTTCTGGTGATGCGATTAAAGCAGTGCAGGAGGTAAGTGCAACCGCATTGCCAGCCAATTATTCTGTGGATTTTTCCGGATTGACGAGAGAAGAGATCAACGCCGGGAATCAAACGGTGTTCATCATCATCCTCAGTATTCTTTTTGTGTATTTCATCCTGGCTGCTCAGTACGAGAGTTACCTTATTCCGCTGGCGGTATTGTTCTCGCTTCCGGTCGGGATCATGGGAGCTTTTGTAACCACTTATTTCACCGGACTGGAGGCCAATATCTACTTCCAGATTGCTCTGGTGATGCTGCTTGGGTTGCTCGCCAAAAACGCGATTCTGATCGTGGAGTTTGCCATACAGCGACGGCGGGCTGGGTATGCACTTGTCGATGCCGCTTTTGAAGGCGCCCGTGTTCGTCTGCGCCCGATTCTGATGACCTCATTCGCCTTTATCATCGGTCTGCTTCCGCTGGTTTTTGCCGGAGGAATCGGGGCCGAGGGGAACCGATCTATCGGAACCGGAGCCGTTGGTGGTCTGCTGGTAGGAACCGTGATTGGAGTTTTCGTGATTCCGATTCTGTACATCTTTTTCCAGTGGATTCAGGAGAAAATCAGCAAGAAACCCGCAACTGAAGTCAGTCCAATCGTTAATGATAATTAAGATGCAAGGAAATAAGTTTTTAAAATTATTGGTGATTCCTGTGCTGGCCGTCACGGTGCAAAGCTGTTTTGTGGCCAAAGATTACCAGCGGCCGGAAGTGGAGAACGAAGCATTTTTCCGCACCGACGCACTTCCCGAAGACAGCGTTTCTCTGGCAGATGTCTCCTGGCGCGAAATCTTTACGGATTCACTGCTCATCCGTCACATCGACGACGGGCTGGCCAACAATACCGATATCCGGGTTGCGTTGCAAAGACTGGTGGCATCTCAAGCGTATTTCAAGCAAGGAAAAGCTGGTTACTTGCCTACTATCAATGCCGGGCCGCAGGTCACCCATCAGCAACTGTCCAATAACAGTCAGTTTGGGCAACTGTTTAACGGAAGCATAACGCAATATGAAGTAACCGGTACATTGGGCTGGGAAGCCGATATCTGGGGCAGAATTCGCAGTGTCAAACGTGCTTCGGAGGCATCTTACCTTCAATCTGTAGCGGCACATCAGGCCGTAAAAACGCAGTTGATTGCCAATATTTCTTCGTTGTATTTTCAGTTGTTATCGTTTGATGAACAACTGCGGATTCTGGAAGAAACGGTTGAAAACCGCGAAAGTAGTCTCGAAACCACACGCGCCTTAAAAGGTGCCGGAGTGGTAACTGAAGTAGCGGTTGTTCAAACCGATGCGCAATTGTATTCAGCAAAAGCCCAATTGGTGAGCATGCAGCAAAACATCAAACTGCTGGAGAATACGCTCTCGGTATTGTTGGGCAGAAATGCCGGCGAAATTGAACGCACTTCGCTACAGAATCAGGCGGTGGTGATCGATGAGACGAAAACCGGATATCCGGTGCAATTGCTGCGAAACCGACCGGATGTGGTTGCCGCTGAACAAAACCTGATCAGCGCATTTGAATTTACCAATGTGGCCAAAGCCGATTTTTATCCAAGACTCAATATCTCGGTCACCGGAGGTTTGCAAAGTCTGGAACTGGATCAACTTTTCAGTGTGAATTCGTTGTTTGCTACCATTGTTGGAGGAATCACGCAGCCTATTCTCAACGGACGGCGCATCCGCACGGAATATGAAGTTTCATTAACGCAGCAGGAAATTGCTTTCCTCGATTTTCGCCAGTCGTTGCTGGATGCGGGCAAAGAGGTCTCTGATGCACTGTACACCATGCAGGCCGCAGAAGAACGCATTGAGTTGAAGGAGCAGGAATTTAATGCTTACGAAACTGCAGTTGGTTATTCAGAGGAATTACTGAACAGTGGTCTGGCTAATTATCTTGAAGTTCTAACCGCCCGGCAAAATGCGCTCAACGCGCGTCTTCAGGTGGTGGATGCCCGCTATACACGGCTCAATTCGGCAGTTGAACTCTACCGCGCTTTGGGCGGAGGTTGGAAATAATTTAAAAAGAAAGATTATGAATTTATCCATTGTTGATTTATCGACTGTAATTCCCGGAGAAGACCGGCACGACGCGCTGATGCACAGCATTGAAGTTGCTCAGCACATCGAAAAACTCGGATTCAAAAGAATCTGGGTGGCCGAACATCACGCAACTGCTGCACTTGCTGGTCGTGCGCCCGAAGTGCTGATAGCGGCCATTGCCTCGAAGACTTCGACCATTCGGGTAGGATCAGGATCGGTGTTGCTGAACCACTACAGCGCCTTAAAAGTTGCCGAGGTTTTTGCCACACTCAACGAATTATTTCCCGGAAGAATTGATCTCGGTGCCGGACGGGCAACTACTGGTCCGGTTACGGATTACGCCCTGCAGCAGGATCGCAGCCAGCAATTTCGTGCGGATTCCGATCAGCAAATTGCAGAGCTGATTGCCTGGCTGGAAAACGATTTCCCCGATAATCACCCGTTTGCACAGGTTCCTTTGAGAACCATCGACCGGATTCCGCAACTTTATCTACTCGGCTCCAGTTCCTGGAGTGCTTCTGCGGCTGCACAGCTTGGTTTGCCGTATGTTTTCGCCGGATTTATCAACCAGCGCGGAACGCCGGACATCATCAGGCATTATCAGAAAAATTTTAAACCTGCCGAAGGCGCTACTGGTGTTCAACAACCCACTACTTATCTGTCTGTTCATGCCATTTGTGCTGATAGCGAAGAGGAGGCGAGAAAACAGATTGCCCCGGTGATGATCATGTACCAAAACCTGCAAAAGGGGCGTATGGATGAACAAATTCCTACTCCGGACGAGGCCGTTCAAAAGCTGGGTGGTTTACCGGAATTGCAGCCATATGTTTCCGGAACGGGCATTCCACCTAAGTTTATTTCTGGAACGGCCGAACAGGTTCAAAAACAACTTTCCCAGCTAGCGGCTGATCTGGATGTGGAGGAATTCATCATTCAGGATTTAATGACAGATCACGCGGCCCGGTTGAGATCTTATGAATTATTTGCCGAAGTTTTTCAGCTTAAGAGTAAGGTCTGAGTGGAATTTTTCAGGGCATAAAAAAAGCCCGTCGATGACAGGCTTTATTCAAATAAGTTCAAAAAAGTATATTTAAACGACGCTTACATTGATGGCGTTTAGTCCTTTCTGAGTTTCCTCAACGTCGAAACTTACTTTGTCTCCTTCGGATATTTCATCAGTCAGTCCATTTACATGAACAAAAACATCTTTTCCTCCGTCATCCGGAGTGATAAAACCAAATCCTTTGGCATTATTGAAAAATTTTACGGTACCGTTACTCATATCAGTTATATTATTATGAAGCACAAATATAGTCTTTTATAATAGCGGCGTTCATAATAATTGAAAATAAATATTTTTAGAAGGTGTTAAACCGGGTAGTGCAACCTTCTTTACGATGTCAGTTTATTACTGTTTTTCCTCTCTTCCGGGTGACGGGAATTCCTTTTTACTGGAGATGAAATTAAAAACTTCGCGCATTGTTTTCTTACGGATTTTGCGCTGCATTTCCATATCTACCTGTTTTAATTTGTACTGGAATTTCAGATCAAGATAGTCCATTTTCATTTCCACCACTTTGAGGCTGTATGATTTGGGTTCAATGTACTCACTGAAACCTCGAAGAGAAGAAATAATTTCCTTCTCCAGATCGGCAATGCTCTGAATATACTTCAGCGCAATTTGAAAATCGACCGACATCAATCGCACATCGCGTTTGGTATAGTTGATGATTTCGCTGTAATGAACCTTGGAGTTCGGAATAATCACAATGTCGTCGTCATCATTCAAAATCCGGACTTTGAGTAGGCTGATTTCCAGAATTTTTCCTTTATGATGCTCAAGCTTAACGTAGTCGCCGATTTCAAAAATATTGGAGAAGCTGAGATAGATGCCGCTCAGAAAATCCACAATATATTCTTTGGTGAGGATGGCAATGGCCGCGGCAACAATGGTGAGTGAGGTGATAAAGTCTTTCGGGTTTACGCCGAAAAGACTCAGCATGGTAAGAATCAATCCAATCCCAATGGTGAAATTGGAGATGTTTTCTATTCCGAAGTGGACATTGTTTTTCTTTCCTTTGGGGATTTTGTTTCTTTTGGAATAAAAATATTTAACGGTATTGGAAATCAGTACCACGAAAATGAAAAACATGATGAATGAAGCGACCGGCCTGAGCGGAAAATATTTAAAAATGATTTCTGAAGTCTCCGGATTGAAATACTTCAGGTAAATAATGCCCGCCAGAAAAACCGCTCCGGCAATGAAAGTCGTATATTTCTTTGTGCTCATGTTCAGCCTGTTTTACTACTGTTTTAGCTCCGTTAGATGGAGGCTCAAAAGTAGAATTCATTCTCTAAACCGGCAATCGGTATTGCTTGTTTATCAAATTTTTGTAGAAAGGTCTTTTATTTTTGTTTATCCCGCGGAAGCGGAATTGAACACCCATTCTTTTCAATTTTAAAAACATATTAAATACTTATCTTAAATCGGTGAAACAAAAAAGAAATAAAAGCTACACCGAAGGCAAAATCCTGCATTCTCTGGTGGATCTGGCAGTGCCGATTATTCTGGCCAATGTACTTCAGACCGCTTACCAACTGATCGATACTTTCTGGCTCGGAAGGTTGGGTGCAAATGCAGTAGCCGCTGTAAGTATCAGTTTTCCGATTTTGTTTCTGGTGCTTGCGCTTGGTGCGGGTTTAACGTTGGCCGGAACAGTACTGGTTGCACAATACAAAGGGGCGGGGGATCAGCGACAGGTAAATTATTCCTCGTCACAGACTGTGGTGGTTATTTTCTTCATTTCGATTGTCCTCGCAGCAGTCGGTTATTATTCAGCTCCGGCGCTCATGTCACTAATCGGTGCCGGACCGGAAATATGGGCCGATTCAGTACAGTACTTTCAGGTTTCTTCGTTCGGATTCGTTTTTCTCTTTCTTTTCTTCGTGTTTCTTTCACTGATGCGGGGAATAGGAAACGTCTGGTTTCCAACGCTGGTCATCTTGTTCACGGTCTTTCTGAATCTCGTCCTTGACCCATTGTTCATTTTTGGCTGGGGACCGGTTCCGGGTTTTGGAGTCGCGGGAGCTGCTGTAGCCAGTGTGATTACACAGGGACTATCGGCAGTAATTGCGCTGATTGTTCTGTTCCGGGGTTCGATGGGTATTCGGATTAGTCTGGCCGACATGAAACCGGATCTGGCCTGGACCAGGCGCCTCTTTGGACTTGGGATTCCTGCCAGTCTTGAACAATCTACCCGCGCCGGAGGAATGGCTGTAATGGTCATGCTGGTAACGAGTTATGGCGAAGAAATTGTGGCTGCCTACGGAATCGGAGCCCGGATTCTGAGTCTGGTGATTGTTCCCGCGCTCGGCCTGGGCATTGCCACTACAGCGCTTGTGGGGCAGAATATCGGTGCCGGTAAAATAAAGCGGGCCAGTGAAATCAGTACTCTCAGCAGCAAGGTTGCATTCTTCGGACTCACGTCTGTAGGTTTATTGCTGTTTATTTTTGCTCCGCAACTAACCGCCTTTTTTGTTCCCGACGATCCACAGGTTATTAAGGACGGCGCATTTTTTATCCGGGTGATGGCACCGAGTTTTGGATTGCTCGGCATTCAGCAGGTACTCAACGGTACTTTCAACGGGGCCGGATTTACACAGGCTTCGATGATCATTTCTATTTTTGCACTATGGGTGATCCGGTTTCCATTGGCTTTCATTCTTTCAAATAAAACCGATCTCGGGTACGAAGGTATCTGGTGGGCATTTCCAATCTCCAACGCTATTGGGGCAGCAGTTGCATTTACCTACTATAAACTCGGCTACTGGAAAATAAGAACCATCCGCAGAAGGCACATTAAAGCCGTATAATCCTGTCAGTCTCCCGATGGTGTATCACCGGCGTTGGCAGAACCCGGAACGGACGGACCATAGCTGCTTCCGGAAACTTTTGGTGTGTGCGGGCCTTCTTTTTCTGCATACCGTTCGCTCAGATGATCAAGAACGACTTCTTCGTGTCCGTGAAATTTCTGAACAATTTCGGGTACCGCAAATTTCTTTGCAGGATCGTGCCGTTCAAAAAATTTCATCAATTTGTGTGTAAACTCTTCTTTGCTGTATTGCATGGCGTGTGTTTTTCTGTAAGATTAAAATACTGAAAAACCACCGGGTAACCAAACACTCAGGAACGCCATTCAGTCTTCATCTTCCAGTAACTGGATGGCTTCACTCAACTCACCGAGCGTTTTACGATCGTGCTGTGCCCGGGCAATTTCCTGGCCAGCCCGATAAATCTCCAGAGCTTTGTTGATTTCCGCGATACTTTCGTACAGCTGCCCGAGCCGGTAATACGTTGCAAGATAATCCGGATGGCTGATGTGCAGTTGTTCCAGCCGTCGAACGGCTTCCGTTATTTTTCCTGATTTTTCATACTCCAATGCTGCGGCGTAGATCAGGAACGGATCTTTTGGATCGCTTTCCAGCATTTCCTCAATGAGCTGCAGTCTTTTCTGGGTCGGGGAATTGGAAGAGTTCGTCGTCATGAAAAAAGAGATTTATTTCCGAGCCAGGCTCAAGTGCATCGGCCAATGACAAAGTAAATTCAAATTCGCCGGATTGCATCAGATATTCGTAGTGCTGACCGGCAAATCGTTTTTCGATGACACGTGCGGTAAGTTTGGGCCGGTTTCCGCGCACCCGGATGTCTTCAGGTCGAATAAGTAATGCTTCCGCGCCCCTGAATTTTTCCGGAAACCGGGATTTGAGAATGTCTGTAAGTTCAACCACTTCACCGGTGAGCCGCGCGATATATTCATTCCGGGGATGGTGATAAATTTCATCGAACGTTCCCGACTGCATGATCTCGCCGGATTTCATTACCGCAATTTCATGGCACAGTGATATGGCATCGTTGATGTCATGCGTTACCAGAACAGCGGAGGTTTGGGTGGCTTTCAACAAGTGACTTACCTGTTCGCGCACCTGTTGACGTAGCGTTACGTCCAGATTGCTGAAAGGCTCGTCCAGCAGCAAAAGATTGGGAGAAACAGCCATGCATCTTGCCAAAGCGAGTCGTTGTTGTTGACCACCAGAAAGTTCACCGGGTTTTCTCTTTTCCAGACCTTCGAGGTTTGCGAGTGCAAGCATTTTGGCGGCAATGGATTTCCTTATTTCCTTGTTTTTTTCGGTTACGCCAAACAAAATGTTCTCCATCACGGTGAGATGCGGGAAGAGCGCAAAGTCCTGAAAAATCATCCCGATGTTTCGTTTTCCGGGTATTACAAAAGTGTTTTCAGAAACTACCGTCGTCCCATTCACCTTAACGCATCCTGCTTCGGGAATTTCGAAACCGGCGATAATGCGCAGCAGCGTTGTTTTACCGCAACCGCTTTCGCCGAGCAGACCCAGAATTTGTCCCTGGCGGAGTTGCAGCGAAGCATTCTTAACGGCCGGTGAAGTTCCGCCGCTGAACGTTTTACTAACTGATTCTATTTCAAGAGCCGGGATCAAATTCGCTTAATGAGTTTATGGATGAGCAAGATGGGCACAATTCCCGAAAGTACAATGAGGACCGAAGCCGGAGCAGATTCGCGCAACATTTCATCGTTGGCGTATTCGAATGCAGTGGTGGCCAATGTGTTGAAGTTGAAGGGGCGGAGTATCAATGTTAACGGAAGTTCTTTCATAACATCTACAAATACCAACAGCAGCGCAGTGAGAATGGCCGGCCGCATCACCGGAATATTTACGCGGAAAAGCGTATAAAAATGACTCTTGCCAAGTGATCGGGAAGCTTCATCAACATTGGCACATTGTTGCTCAAAATTTCCTTCGAGCGGATTGACAGATACCGCCATAAAACGAATCAGGTAGGCGTACATCAGTCCGAATATCGATCCGGTGATGAGCAACTGGGTGAGCTCACCGCCAAAAAATCCGGCCGTATTTTCCACCAATCTTTCTGCGCTTGCAGCCACCACCATAACTCCAACGGCAATTACGGCTCCCGGCAGAGCATATCCCAGCGTTACTACCCGTTTTACAATTTTGCCGGCAATGGTATTGTTGATGCGGCTGCTGTAAATGAACAGAATAGAAAGAATGACGATCAGAAAGCCTGCTACCGCTGCCAGACCGATAGAGTTATAAATGGTAGTATAAAAGCGATCGTCAAAAATTTTGGTCCAGGTGGCTATTGCATCTGCAGCGATTTTTGAAAATGGCAAGGCAAATCCGAGGATGAAGGGTACCAGGCAAGCCAATGTGAACCACCATTTTCGTGGTCCGGTTATTTTTTGAGCAGCCGATCTCTTTAAACCGGTACTGCTGGCAAAGCGTGATTTTTGAAATCGTTTTTCGATGATGAACAAGATACCGACTACAACCATCAAAACAGCCGACAGTTTTATTGCAGCTTCGAGATCTCCCATCGAAAACCAGGCTTTAAATATCCCGGTGGTGAAAGTGGTGATTCCAAAATATTTTACAGCACCGTAATCATTCAATACCTCCATCAGCACGAGAAACAAACCACCCGCAATTGCCGGACGCGCCAGAGGTATTGCTATACGGAAGAAAATGCGCGCCGGGCTGTTTGAAAGTGAAGCCGCTGCTTCGAAAATCGATGAAGACTGCAGCTGAAATGCGGCTTTTGCGGGCAGATAGATATAGGGAAATAACACCAGCGCCAATGTGACTCCAAGTGTTCCGATGTTCATGGTGTCGAAATACATGGATTGTGCAAAACCCACTCCGCCAATTTCGCGGAGAATGGTATAGATAGGTCCAGTGAAAGAGAGGAGACCGGCATAACTGTAGGCAACGATATAGGATGGAAGTGCGAGGGGTAGAATCAATGCCCATTCAAGCCACCGCTTACCCGGAAATTCATAGCGACTAACGAACCATGCGGTGCTCAATCCGAAAATCAATGCCAGGATTCCGGTAATAAAGCAGAGGATAACTGAATTGGCCGTATAGCGGAAAAGCAGATTTTCTACAATGTGGTGCCAGGCCGAAGAACCCGGAATAAACATACGCACCAGTACAAGTGCCAGTGGTACAGATAAAAGCAATCCCAGCACCACGGATAGGCTAAGCCATCCGGGAGCAACCGCAATTCGTCTGCGGGTCAGAAAATTTAAAGACAGTCGCTTACTTCCAGCCGACACGGTCAAATATTTCTACCGCTGTGGTATTCAGTTCGCCGAGGTGACGGAGATTCAGCGTGTCGCGCTTAAAATCTCCCCAGGATTGCAATAGTTCTGAGCTCTGCACTTCCGGATTTACGGGATATTCAGAATTGGCTTCGGCAAACAAACGCTGGCTTTCCGGCTTCGATAAAAACTCGAGCAACCGTATGGCGTTTTCTTTATTGGGAGCATGTTTGGTAACTCCGGCTCCGCTGATGTTGATGTGGCTTCCGCGATCGTTCTGGTTCGGAAAGAAAACTCCCACTTTATCGGCTGCAGCGCGCTGACCGGCATCATCCGATTCAAAAAGTTTTCCGATATAATAGCTGTTTACAATGGCTACATCGCCCTGACCGGCCGCAATTGCTACAATCTGATCGCGATCGCTTCCTTTGGGCTTACGAGCGAAATTTTCTACCACGCCAGCGGCCCATTCTTCAGCCGCGTTTTCACCGTTGTGCGCTATGATTGAAGCCAACAATGACTGGTTGTAAATATTTGCCGACGAGCGAACCAGAATCCGGCCCTTCCATTGAGGATCGGTGAGTGATTCGTAGCTTTCGAGTTGTGTAGAATCAACGCGGTCTTTAGAATAAACCAGTATGCGCGCCCGAACTGTTTGTCCAAACCAATATCCTTCCGGATCGCGCAGATAAGCAGGGATGTTATCTATAAGAACATCGGACTCGATTGGTTGAAGCAGATCTTTTTCTTTTGCAGTCACCAGTCGACCGGCATCTACGGTGACCAAAAGATCAGCAGGAGATTTTTCGCCTTCATTTTCGAGCCTCACCATGAGCTCGTCTGCACTTGCTTTAACCATGTTTACACGGATTCCGGTTTCTTCTTCAAACCGGTTGAAAAGTTCCTGATCTACTTCATAATGACGGTGTGAGTAAACGTTTACTTCCTGTGCTTTTTCTTCAGAATCGGTGGTCCCGGAATCATTGTTTGTACAGGCATTGAACAATATCAAAGAAATTATAAAAAACAGTACTCTCATTTTTTTGAATTTTTTTTACAAAGATACCCAACCAGCTCAGCCCGAAAATACCGTGAATGTGGTATTGTGGCCAATTGGATAGATATTCCTAACAGTCTGATGTAAAGTAATTCGACATATTTTCGAGTGTCTGGGACAGCGTCCAAATTTTCCTATATTTGAGCCGCCCGGAAATAATCATCGACAATAATTTCCCAGCGCTTTATTAATGTTGATTGCTGAATAAGCGTAGTTTAAATCATTCATGTCCGCTCAAAAAACCTCTCTTTTCCGTAGATTATTCGATTATATTCCGGAAGCAGTTTTTGTGTGCAATGAGAATGGAAATGTTCTTTTTATAAATCAACTGGCGGCTAAGAGGATTGGTATTACTTCAAAGGAGATTGATGAGATCAGGTTTTCTGATTTTGATTCTGTCCTGAAGGATGGAGACGCCTGGAAAAAAATGCTGAGCGAACTCAAGGCGTTCGGTACAATGTCCTACCAGAGTAGTCACTTCAACAGGAAAACAGAAATCTCCTTTCCGGTTGAAGTAAATGTGAGACTTTTTGCGGGTGATGACGAAAACTGGCTGATTGTAAGTTGCCGGGACATTCATAAAAGGGTTGAAACAGAAAAGGCACTTGCACAGAGTAAGGCGGTAATTGAGCAATCCAGTAAACTCGCCCGGGTTGGAGGCTGGGATCTTGATTTGGTCAACCAAAAGCTGTACTGGACGGAAATGACGCGAGAAATTCATGAAGTTCCGGAAGACTATGAACCCGATTTTCAGACCGCTATTAATTTTTACAAAGAAGGAGCGAGTCGCAATTTTATGATTGCTGATATGACTGCTGCCATTCAACATGGTGCTCCTTTAGGAATTGCGGAAGTTGAGCTGGTCACGGCAAAAGGCAGGACCATTTGGGTGCGTTGTGTGGGGGAAGTAGTACGACAAAATGGGCAGTGTGTCCGTGTGTATGGATCTATTCAGGATATTGATGAGCAGAAACGCATGGAGCTGAAGCTCGAGGAAAGTCTGCATATGTTGGAAAGACTCACGAGAAACGTACCGGGCGCTGTGTATCAACTCGAAATGGACCCCGACGAAACCATGCACTGTCCTTTTATAAGCGCCGGAGTTCGTAAACTTTTTCCTGAACTGGATATTCCTCAGACCACTACACTGGATAATTTGCTTGAGAAAATGGTGCATCCGGATGACCGCGCGGAAGTGAAGGAAGCTATTTTACAATCGGCAGCGAACCTGGAACCATTTGATTTTGACCATCGGCAGAACCTGGAACAACCCAACCGGCACATTCAGACCTCAGCCCGACCAGAGGCAAAAGAAAACGGAACGGTGGTATGGCACGGATATATGTGGGACATCAGTGAAAGAAGAAAACGGCGCGAAGAATTAAAGCATTTTGCCGAAGTCACTTCAGAACAGAATAAGCGGTTGTTGAATTTCACTTATATCGTTTCTCACAACATTCGTTCGCACGTGGCAAATTTGCTTGGAATACTGAACATCCTGCAGGGTGATGATCAGGAAGCAAAGGAAACCTTTGTTCCGCTGATGCAGGATTCTGTTAATAATCTGGATGAATCGCTGCGGAATCTTAATGATATTGTAAATATTCAAACCCAAATAAATCTAACGAGCAAGCCCATCGAGTTACGCAGTATGGTAGAGAAAACCATTTTGAATTTGAAACTTACCATTTCCGGTGCGGAAGCTACTGTGCATAATAATGTACCGAAAGATTTTGTTATTAATACGAATGCGGCATACCTGGATAGTATTTTGCTCAACCTGATTTCAAATGCCATAAAATACCGCTCACCAGATCGTAATGCCGAAGTTCATATTGATGTTGAGTCCAATGGACACGAAACAATATTATCGGTTCACGACAATGGATTAGGAATTGATCTTGAAAAACACCGAAATTTGATTTTTGGCATGTACAAAACTTTCCATAAGAATAAAGACGCAAAAGGCCTGGGACTTTTTATCACAAAAACACAGGTAGAATCGTTGGGTGGCAAAATCGATTTAGAAAGCGAAGTAAATAAAGGAACCACGGTTCGGGTTTATTTTTATGAATGATCAAAAAAAAATATGGCTGGTTGATGATGATTTGATAGCAGTAACCATAATGCGTCATGTAATTAAAAAACACCCTTATTTTCAGCTGATCCGGGAATTCGACGGTGCCGAATTCGTGATTGAAACATTGAAAGAAGGAAGGCAGGAACTTCCGGATCTTATTGTGCTGGATCTGAATATGCCCATGATGAATGGTTGGGATTTGCTGGAATTTCTTCAGAAGGAATATACCAGCGAAAATATTCCGGTTGCTATTTTTACTTCTTCTATCGATTCGAGAGATGCATCAAAATCTTCGCATTATCCCAATGTTATTGGTCATTTTATAAAACCCATAACCCGCCCTCTTCTCGACAAAATTAGAGATTGTCTAATGGCACATTATTCAAAGAGTCAGTAGTTATTTCACTTGTGCGGTAATCCATTCTTTTATGGCTGCCTCATCAGCCGGATCAAACCAGGTTGCTTCAATATATTTCCGGAACCACGTCATCTGCCGTTTCGCAAATTTGCGGGTATTAACCTTGATGGCTTCTATTGCTTCTTCTATGGAATATTGACCATCAAAAGCCCTGAACAGTTCCTTATAGCCAACCGTTTGCAACGCGTTCAGATGCCTCAACGGATATAGATTGCGCGCTTCTTCCACCAGGCCATTTTTTACCATTTCGTCCACCCGTGTATTGATGCGTTCAATCAAATCTTCTCTTGGGATAGTCAATCCAACAGCTATGGTTCGGAAGGCTCTTGGTTTTTCCTGGTGCGTCAGGAAATCGGAATAGGGTCGACCAGAGGCCAGGCATACTTCCAGCGCGCGGATCATTCTTTGGTGGTTCTGCAGATCAATGCGCTGATAGGTAACCGGATCAAGTTTCAGCAATTTCTCCTGAAGACTTTGAATTCCATTTTTTGCTAATTCTTCAATCAGTTGCTGACGGATGTTGAGGTCAGAGGGATGTTCGTCGAGACCATGTGTTACGGCTTTCACGTACAACCCTGATCCTCCGCAGAGTACTACTGAATCGTGTTCCTGAAATAAATGATCCAGACATTGAAGTGCATCTGCTTCAAAATCACCGGCGCTGTAATCTTCGGTTATGGAGCGACTGCCAATAAAATGATGGGGAACTGCCGCGAGTTCTTTTTCAGAAGGGGCAGCAGTTGCAATTTTGGTTTCGCGGTAAATTTGCCGGGAGTCGGCAGAGACGATTTCGGTATTGAAATATCGGGCGAGCTGAATGCTGACAGCTGTTTTGCCTACAGCGGTAGGGCCGACAACTACAATCAGAAACCGATTATTTTCGTGGTGTTTCAGAAGTCCTCGCGCTCGCTGAGTTGATCCAGATCATCGTCATCCAATCCTTCATCCTCATCAAAATAATCGTCGTCGTCATCATCGCCGTGTGCACTTTCGGTTTCCATGTTGAAATCCATGTCTTTCGATCCTTCATCCGGAGCTTCACCTAAGGCGAGTGCAACACGCGGATACTGTTGTTCAGGATCGGATTCTGATACGCTCACCATCTCGACGAAAAATCCCCACATCCGCAGAAAGTCATAAATATAGATCAAACGTTGCCCCGGTTTGCGAATCAATTCCCCGATTTTAACTTCGGCCATAGAGAATTCCTCTTCACCGTCGCCGTAGTTCATGTCCATCAACGGAATTTCCTTTCCGCGCTCCCATTCATCATTGCTCATATAAAAGGAAGCCATCTCTTTTCCGCTGAAATCAAATGCAGCCTGAATGGCAGTATGGAGTTGTTCGAACGTGTGTTCAGATTTTACTTCGATGTCGCGAAAGACTTCTTGTGCTGTGTCCAGAAGAACTCTGAACGTGTAGATTTTAGACATTGTAACAGTAAGCGTTTTTCAAGGTAAAAATAACAATTGGTATACAATCAACATCATTTAATGTCTTTGTGTTCTAATCCGATCTCTTTTGCTTTTTTCAGCATAAAATCAAAAGCTGCATTTCGGTCATTTTCAATCACTCCGTCCAGAATTGCATCTTTAATGGCATTCTTCAGAATCCCGATTTCAGGGCCCGGTTTCAGATCGAAGGTCTTCATTATTTCTGCTCCATCAATCGGCGGTTGCCAGTTGCGGATGCGGTCCTTTTCTTCCACTTCTACCAATCGCTTTTTCACGACTTCGTAGTTTTCGAGATAGCGCTTCACCTTGGCCTCGTTTTTTGAGGTGATATCGGCTTTGCAGAGAATCATCAGTTCTTCCAGATCATCCCCCGCTTCAAAAAGCAACCGTCGCAATGCACTGTCGGTAGCCTCTTCTTTGGTGAGTGCAATGGGTCTTAAATGAAGCAGCACCAGCTTTTGCACAAATTTCATTTTATGATCCTGCGGAAGTTTCAGCCTTCTGAAAATTACCGGGACCATCCTTTCCCCGCGGTCTTCGTGCCCATGAAAAGTCCACCCGATGCCGGACACAAAGCGTTTGGTGTCGGGCTTGGCAATATCGTGCAGCAGTGCGCCCCAGCGCAGCCAAAGGTTGTCGCTTTGTTCTGCAACATTGTCCACCACCTGAAGTGTATGGAAAAAATTGTCTTTGTGGCTGACGCCTTGTTTCACTTCCACACCGTGTAAATTGCTGAGTTCCGGAAAAAACTGGTCGAGCAAGCCGGTGCTGAATAACAGTTTCAATCCGCGGGAGGGTTTCGGAGCAGCAAGAATTCGGTTGAGCTCTACATTGATGCGCTCCATGGAAACGATTTTTAGTCGTTCGCTGTTGCGCTTCATCGCCCGAATGGCAGAGCTGTGAATTTTAAAATTAAGTTCAGTGGCGAAGCGTATGCCGCGCATCATTCGAAGCGGGTCGTCAGAAAATGTGGCATCGGGATCAAGCGGTGTTTTAAGCAAACATTTCTCAAGGTGCACGAGGCCTTCAAACGGATCGATGAGTTCGCCGAAATTATTTGCATTCAGGGAAATGGCCAGGGCATTGATTGTGAAATCGCGTCGTTTCTGATCCTGTTCCAGCGTTCCGTCTTCCACAATGGGTTTGCGTGAATGTGCGCGGTAAGATTCCTTTCGGGCTCCGACAAATTCCACGTCCAGATCGTCGTATTTAAAATGGGCAGTTTTGAAATTTTTAAAGACGGTTACTTTATGAACACCGAGTTCTTTGGCAACGGATTGTGCCAGTTCAATTCCACTTCCTTCGCACACTATGTCAATGTCTTTATCTGCCCTGTCGAGCAGCAGGTCGCGCACATAACCGCCAATCACAAATGCGTTTTCATTCAGCAGCGCAGCTTGCCTGGAAATGGATTCAAAAACCGGGTGTTTTAAATGGTGAGCGAGGTTCATGCGCTTAGCGAATGATCTTGATTTCTCCGTCGAGGTGGAGTTTAAGGATGCTGGATGGTTGATGGCTGAGCGTTTCAGAAAGCCGCAAATTTACAGTATAATCTACCGCATCCAAAATGTGCTGGTCGATCTCCCGGAAAGAAAGCGGCGTAGGCTGCCCCCTAAAATTTGCTGAGGTGGATACCAATGGCCGGTTGAGTTTTGAGATGAGGTTTTTGCAGAAATCATCGCGCACAATGCGAATGGCAATGCTTCCGTCATCGGCATATACACCTTTTGCAAATCCTTTTCCGTTGGGGTAGATGATGGTCAGCGGTTCCTGGGTAACGTCAATCAGATCCCAGGCCACAGCCGGAACTTCTTCTACGTGCCGGTTTAAGCGGGAATCGCGCTCCACCAGTACAATCAATCCCTGATCGTTTTGCCGCTCTTTTATAGCCAGCAATCGCTCCACTGCGGCATCGTTTGTCGCATCGCAACCCAAACCCCAGACCGTATCGGTGGGGTAAAGGATAACGCCACCTTCCTGCAGCGCCTTGAGCGCATTTTCAATCTGATATTGCTGATTCATTCAAAAAATTGACTGGTTTTTATTTCTTTAGCGCATCTGAAATGCCCTTCGGGACAAGCTTTGTAGCCATGTAAACCACATGGGCGACAATAAAGTTCTTCTTTCTTTTCAATAATTCTCGCATCCGATGAAACGGGGCCAAAGCCAAAATCGGGAATTGTGGAGCAGAAAATGGCACGCACCGGAGCATTGACTGCAGATGCCAGGTGTAAGGGTGCCGAATCGTTGACATAATTCATTTTCGCCTTTTTCATCAATGCCGCCGATTGCAAGAGGGTTAGTTTACCAGCCAGAACGGCGATGCTGGAATGGGTGCTTTCCCGTTGGATGTTTTCACAAAATTCGGTATCGCCGGGACTTCCCAAAAGATAAATGGTACGATTGGCAGCAATGGCGTTGCAAAGATCCACCCATCCTTGTTGGTGATATTGCTTGGTAAACCAAACCGACGCCGGAGCCATACAAACATATTCAGCAGATAGATATTGTTCAATGGCCTGTTCATCCGCAACAGAAGGAAATACCTGTGGCCGACGCAAACGTGGTTCGTCTTCGACCAGCGATAAATTGCGCTCAATTTCGTGGGTTCCGTCACCAATGTTGTGGGGCTTTCGGTGGGTAAATCCGAACGAGAATGGATTTTTTCTGAAACCTGTTTTTATGCGGGCACCGGAAAATATGGTGATCAATCCCGAAGTGGCGAACCTGTGCAAATTGAAAATTGCATCGTATTTATTTTCTCTGACGCGACTTATCAGACGGAGCAGATTGCGGTATTTGGATTTGCCTTTATCCCAGATCAGCACCTCGTGCAGCATTGGGTTGTTGTTGAGCAATACCTCATTTCCGCGGCGAACGAGCATCGAGATTTCTGCCGTAGGATATTTTTCATGCAGCGCGACAATCACCGGAGTAGCGAGAATTACGTCTCCGATAAATGCTGTCTGTATGATAAGAATCCGCTTCACTAAATGGCCACGTTGTAGGTCCGAAGCGCTTCGTTCAGAGATGTTTTTTTATCCGTGCTTTCTTTGCGGGTTCCAATAATCAGCGCACACGGTACCTGATATTCGCCGGCAGGAAATTTTTTGGTGTAGGTCCCGGGAATGACAACCGATCGCGGCGGAATAATACCGGTACTTTCCACAGGTTCAGGTCCACTGACATCAATAATTTTTGTGGATTTGGTGAGCACCACATTGGCACCCAACACCGCTTCGCGACCCACGCGTACGCCTTCTACCACAATACAGCGCGAACCGATAAATGCATCGTCCTCAATTACCACGGGAGCCGCCTGTAAAGGTTCCAAAACTCCTCCAATTCCAACGCCGCCGCTAAGGTGAACATTTTTCCCGATCTGAGCACACGAACCAACAGTTGCCCAGGTGTCTACCATTGTACCGGAGTCAACGTAAGCGCCAATATTAATGTAGGATGGCATCATGATCACACCCGGCGCCACGAACGCTCCGTAACGAGCTACGGCATGCGGTACCACACGAACGCCAAGTTCCTTGTAATTTGTTTTTAATGCCATTTTATCATGAAACTCGAATGGTCCAACTTCAATAGTCTCCATCTTTCGGATCGGGAAATATAATACTACTGCTTTTTTCACCCATTCGTTTACGATCCAGTTTCCCTCACCATCCGGTTCTGCTACGCGAATTCTTCCTTTGTCAATTTCTTCAATTACGTGATTTATGGCATTTTGTGTTTCGCTTTCGTTTAAAAGTGAACGGTCTTCCCAGGCTTTTTCGATAATGGATCTCATGAATCTTTGTTTTGATTGCAAAAATAGAAACTTCTCCGGTTTTAAGCACTGCCCGGACTACCGTATCCGCAATCGTACCACTAAAAATCCGGTGGTATGATTCCGGATATACCTCGCTCTATAAATTTTAGCGTACTTTTGCTCAAACTTTTTCAATGCCCAAAATACTAGCGATTGATTATGGAATAAAGCGCACCGGACTGGCAGAAACAGACGAAAGTCAAATCTTTGCCTTTGGTCTGGAAACGATTGAAACGGGCAAATTAGCAGTTTACCTGAAAGACTATCTCAGCCGAAATAAAATTCAGAAAATAATTGTCGGGGAGCCAAAAAGAATGAACAACGAAGCGAGTTCCATCTCCACCGAAATTGAAAAATTCATATTATCGCTACAAAAGAATTATCCGTCATTGGAAATTGTGCGTGTTGATGAGCGTTTCACCTCTAAAATGGCATTCCAGACAATGATAGACGGTGGCCTTGGCAAAGCGAAAAGAAGAGATAAATCTTTGGTAGATAAAATTGCTGCAACTATAATTCTGCAGTCTTACTTAGATTCTGTCCGCTGAAATTGGCGTAAACAGCATCTATTTTTTATTTTTGTGTAAAAATTTTAAAAATGATATTACCCATACTTGCGTACGGAGATTCCATATTGAAAAAAGAGGCTGTAGAAATCGATAAAGATTATCCTCAGTTGGACAAACTTATTGAAGATATGTTTGAAACGATGTATAATGCTTCCGGTGTGGGACTGGCCGCACCACAAATTGGATTGTCAATTCGTATGTTTGTGGTGGATGGAAGCTCATTTGCTGAATTGGAAGAAGGAGAGGAAGAAGATCCAAAAGCCAGGGGAATGGAAAATTTCAGAAAGGTTTTCATTAATCCGATAATTGAAGAAGAATCCGGTGAAGAATGGGCTTTTAAAGAAGGCTGCCTTTCAATCCCGAAGATCCGTGAAGAGGTTTATAGAAAAGAACAAATAAATATCAGCTATTACGACGAAAACTGGGAATTCCATGAAGAAACCTTTGATGGGTATGCAGCACGCATTATTCAGCACGAATACGATCACATTGAGGGAGTTTTATTCACAGACCACCTTTCGGTATTGAAAAGAAAATTACTCACTAAACGCCTTCAGAATATTTCCAAAGGCGAAACAGAGGTAGATTACAAAATGAAATTTCCATTAAAAAACAAACGCAAATAATGGGCTTATTCAATATATTTCGCGCTTTTCTCGTCGCTTTATCTTTCATTTTCTTAATGGCATCCTGCGGAGGAGAACGCAAAAGCGGGCCGGAAGCTTTGAAAACTGAAATAAAACAATTGGAAGATTCTATCATGTCTGCTCAGGAAAAGGGTAAAACGACTGCAAATTATTCACTTCCCGCTCAAAAAAGACTTATAGAAAAGCTGGAGCAATTTCACCGTGATTATCCGGAAAATGAATATGATCAGGAGTCTTTGACCAAATTACACATGGCGTATTCCGCGATCGGAGAAAACAAGCGATCTGCTGCCTGGGGCGATACCTTGCTGAATAACTACAAAGATTTTCCTAACCGCCCGATCGTTATTCAAAGCCAGATCCTGGCCTACGATGAAATGATCAAACCGAGGGATAAATCAATGGTTAAGAAATACATCGAAATGTATATTAAAGAAAACCCCGAATCAGAAGAAACACCAGCCCTGAAAGAGCGTCTGCTGAATCTGGATATGACTTTTGAAGAATGGCTGAATCATAAATTGTCTCAGGGCGAGAATCCGATTCTATGAAAAATTTGCTGTTAATATAGTGTTAATTCATACCGTAGGTTAAAAACTTGCATTATATTTGGTAAAACTTAAATAAATATTCAAAACAATAAATATGAAAAATTCTATCTTTTCTTTATGTTTGATGTTTGTTGCTATTACTGCTTCATCCAAACTATTCGCTCAGGTTACTTCAGGGGCACAAATTGAATTTAACAAAGAATCTCACGATTACGGGACCATTAAAAACGGATCTGACGGAACATGCACTTTTGAGTTTAAGAATGTTGGAAATTCTCCATTAATCATTCAGGATGCCAAAGGATCTTGCGGTTGCACGGTTCCTGATTGGCCGAAAGAGCCGATCGCTCCGGGTGCTAAAGGTGTAATCACTGTAAAATACGATACTAAAAGAGCAGGCGTAATCAATAAAAGCGTTACTGTAATGTCTAATGCAACCAACGAACCAACATCCACTCTGAGAATTAAAGGTAATGTGTTACCTGTACCAGGTGGTGGAGCTCCTGTAAATAATGCAGGCGCGCCGTCTAACTAAAATTTGGCTATTTTTCGCGATCATAATTATAGCATTAGTCCCGCTCCCGATTCATTTCGGTGAGTGGGATTTTTTTTGGTCTGAACTTTGTATTAACCTTAGGGGGACATTAATACTTAAAATGTTATCAACTTGTTAATGTCAGAGCGGCATTGTGAACTTATATTTAACTTTATTAAAAATTATAAAACAATATGAAAGCGTTATTTTTATCTTTACTAGTTGCAGCCGGAGCTGCTTTTTCATCAAGCGCCCAAACCGGAGACGGTGCGAAGATCGATTTCAAAAAGGAAACTCATGATTACGGAACCATTAAAAATGGTGCTGACGGGACCTATGCCTTCGAATTTAAAAATTCAGGAAATACGCCATTGATCATTAGTCGGGCTCAGGGTTCTTGTGGCTGCACAGTACCAGACTGGCCGAAAGAGCCAATCGCTCCGGGTGCTTCAGCTAAAATCATTGTAAAATATGATACAAGCCGTACAGGAAGCTTTAGCAAAAATGTAACTATTTATTCCAATGCAGTAAACGCTGCAGAGAAAGTTATTTATATCAAAGGAAATGTTTTGGCAAAACCGGAGGGTTCTGCTCCAATAAATACTACCGGTGCTCCGGCACATTAATACCTTTTAGTTATACTCAATTATAATTCCGCTCGTTGTATGTAGTTACAGGAGCGGAATTTTTATTTAAAACAATATCTCATGAATTTTGGAAAGGCTTTATTTCTCTTAATGATCAATTGTCTTTTATCCGGCTTTTCTATGGCGCAATCCGCTGAATTTAAAGTGGAGGAAAGCACATTTAAATTTGATGATGTCACAGAAGGTCCTGTACTTAAACATGATTTTATCATAGAAAATACAGGCAAGGTTCCGCTTGTGATCTCGTCTTATCAAGTGACATGTGACTGCACCAGCGCCGAATTTCCGGACAAACCGATCTTACCGGGAGAAAAGGGTGTGATAACGGTTTCTTTTAAAACCAAAGGGACATATTATTATCAGGACAGAACGGTGGAATTCAAAACCAACGCCAAAAAGAAATTAAAACTCCGCTTTAAAGTTTACGTAAATCCGCTGGATTGAAGCTATTTTTCATAAGCCCCGACATCCGGAGTAGCGGATCTGGAATGGCCTAAAATATCCTGGATTACGTTCGGATTGCCTAAGCTTACATTTCCAATATCCTTCATCGCCGATGTGCTCCACCAGTCGAAATCATAAGCGGCAATATCTTTAAACTGCGGATCCTGATTGAATACATTGAAGCTATAAACCGAATTATTCTCAGCAGTTTCTTTCTTTATTAAGCAATTTCGAATATCAAAATTTAAAGTAGTGCCACTGAGCGTGTCCAATACAATTTCGGTGTTCTGGTTGCCATAGATCACACAATTATAAAGATTTCCCTTCGTAATTGGTGCAATTGTATTTACGCCATTTTGAATAAAATAATTACTTATCCCAACTGCCGGAGTTTCATTATCCGAAGCATAGCCCAGTAAATGACATTGATTGAATTCAAAATCCCCACCTCCTAATACTAATAGACTGTGAAATCCATTTTTAGAAATAATGCAATTTTCTGCCCGCACCTTTCCTCCGTCGAAAATAAATACCCCGTATCGCGCGCAGTTTTGAATGATACTGTTCTTTAATTCCAGCGTAAATCCGGAGTTTGAAGGATCTTCAGAGTAAACATGGATGCCCGCAGTAGCGTTTTTAAGCTTCAGATAATTGATGCTCGAAGGAAGTGCTTTGTTGAAATAGATGCCGTAATACTGTCCTGAAACGTCGTCATACTCACTTTCCAGCCTGTCACCTTCAATAGTCACCTCATTATTCAGTGTGCCTTCTATATTTAAAGTTCCTTTGTAAACCTGCAGCATACTATTCTTGTGAAGATAAATTTTGGTATTCGGTTGAATGGTAAGTGTTTTTGCAGAATCGACAAATGCATAGTTGTAGATCACATGAGGTTTATCATTAGGCCAAATGCCCTCGTTGAGGTCTAAACTGTCGTTGGCAAGGTCGCTGTAGTGGAAATATGCATCCTGCCCCCACACCACAAGGGTGACGATTTGTTCCTTTCCGTTTGTTGTGAACCGGATCTTATCTTCCACGATCATTGGCAGGTTTTGACCGTTTACGTTTAATGTTGCTTCCACAAAAATGTAAAGACTGTCCTTTCCGTCCATTTCGATATCGGAGAACGTAGTTCCGGTTAAGCCGTCAACATTTATTCGAAAAGGAGAATTTGCTCCTCCAAGAAGTTCAATTTTTGAAACATTAATCGGACGCGAATCTTTATTGTAAAATTTAAAATGTTTAGTTGTAGTTCCGATAGTTGTGAAAACCGTGTCAAAGACCAGTGTATCGGTAGAGAAATCAAGAGCTGCAGTGCCGAATGACAGTTTTTTCTTACAACTGGAGTTGAGGCCTAAAATCAGACTACAAGAAATTATTAAACAGAGGTAAATATATTTCACGGAAAACAAGTTAACTTTGTGCTAGAACGCAAAGGTGGCGATAAATATTTTAATTTAAAAAATTGAATGTTTTTAAAATTAATTTCATAACTTTGCACCCGCTTACCAAAAGGAGGCGCTCATGAAAATTGAGGATTAGCTTTAAAAAAACATCAAATGAAAAAAGATATACATCCGGAAGATTACAGATTAGTTGTATTTAAAGACATGACTAATGAATATAGCTTTGTTTGCAAGTCAAGCGCTGCTACCACTGAAACTATCGAATGGGAAGATGGAAATGAATATCCTTTAGTGAAATTGGATATCTCTTACAAATCTCATCCTTTCTTTACAGGAATTACACAATTCGTGGATACAGCAGGTCGAATCGATAAATTTAAGAATCGTTACGGTCGCCATACTAAGAAATAATTATTCTCAAAATATTATTGAAGCCTTCATATTTTTTTATGGAGGCTTTTATTGTTTATATACGGCAGTATTTTTGCAGTAATCCAAACATTCGATATATTTTTACGTATTCATAATTATTAAGAAGAAGTTCGATCATGCGGAATATTATTGTAGTATTTTCTTTATTTATATCCTCAACGCTTTTCGCCGGAAAAATTGAAAAGGCTTTCGAAGCACTTGCCGAATACGATTATTTCCGTGCCAAAGAATTATTTATCAAAAAGATCAAAAAATATCCTTCGGCATCGGCATTCGGTCTGGCAACTATTTATTCCCGCAACGACAATCCCTTTTATTCCCTCGATTCAGCCTATCGTTACATTGTGATAAGCCAGTCCACTTTTCCTGAACTGAAAGAGAAGAAAGTTGAAAAATGGTCAGAATACGGATTTTCCATTCAGGCCATAGAGCAATTGAGACAGCAGATCAGTTCAGAGTTTTATCTTCAGGCTAAAACATCAAATGAAATTTCACGCTTAACTGAATTCATCGAAAAGCATCCATGGGCAAACGAAATTTCGGTAGCGACCGAGCTCAGGGATTCTCTCGCTTATGAATTAGCGGATAATGCGGGAACTACACTTGCATTTTCGGCATTTCTCAATACCTATCCAAACAGCACCTTGAAAGAGCGTGCTACCGCTGCATTTTACCTTGCAGAATACCGTGAACAAACTCCCAATGGCACTTTACTCGAATATATAACCTTTCGTAAAAACTATTCTCAAAATCCGCATTTCAATGATGCCGGAAATCGAATTTATGAAATTGTAACCGCACCCAATACTATTGAGGCATATAAGCGCTTCATCGAATCTTATCCGGATAACGCCAATGTGAACAATGCGTGGCGTAAGCTGTATCAGCTTTATATGTACGATTATACAGATGAGCGCGTCGCGGAGTTTGAAGCTGAATTTCCTCAATATCCCTTTAAGGAAGATATTAAAAAAGATCTGGATCTGATGTCTCTGCAACTGATCCCGTATAAGGAAGGTATCCGCTTCGGTTGGATGAATCTTTCCGGAATTCCGTATAGCGCCGCGACTTACGAATACCTCGGTTTTTTTAAAGAAGGATTGGCTTTGGCTGCTAAAAACGGTAAATACGGCTATGTAAATAAGGACGATGAAGTGGTAATTGATTTTCAGTACGATTCGGGAACGGATTTCGAAGACGGGCGCGCTGTGGTTGAAAAGAATGGAAAATCCGGAATAATTGACCGGACAGGGGAGGAGATCCTTCCACTTGAATTTGAAGATATCGGTACCTTTTCTGAAACCCTGATCTACGGAAAAAAAGATAGTCTTTATGCATATTATGATAAATTCGGACGCCAGCGAATTCCGGAGAAATTTGAGGAAGCATTTGCTTTTCAGAAAAAAATGGCAAAAGTAGTGGTGGACGGAAAAGAAACATTTATTGACGTTTTTGGAAATTACATTTTCCCACCGGAATATGAATCGCTTGAGTTTTTCAGGGATTCCATGCTGATCTTTAGTGAGGACGGATTGTATGGAATTATTTCTTTAAAAGGAAATATCATTCGCGAAGCAGAATTTGATCAGATCGGAGATCTCATTGAAAACCGGGCCTTGTTTGTGCAGGACGATAAAATTGGTTATATCGATCAGAATGCTGAAACAGTGATCGCAGCGAATTACGAAATTTATCCCAATTTCCTGGAATACGGATCTTTTCAGGCCTCCCGTGCCATTGTAAAGCAAAAAGATAAATACGGAATAATTGATCCCGATGGAAAAGTCATTGTACCATTTATTTATACAGAAATGGGCGGATTCGGGGAATTAATCGCTGTTTCCAAAGGAAAAGGCTTCGGATTTATTGATAAGAAAAATAAGCTCGTTATACCATATTCCTACGATTTTGCGGAAAGTTTTGGGAATGGTCTGGCCAGAGTTGAACAATTGACTCAGCTCGGTATGATCAATGAAAAAAATGAGTTGGTAATTCCCGCTTCTTTCACAGAGATCACTCCACTAACGAACGAATTTTTCCTTGTCGGAAACGGTGCCCGAAAAGGTTTGTATGATTCTTCCGGTAAACTTTTAGCACCGGTTCAATATCAAACGATCCGTCAGATGAACTCAAATTTTATTGTTTTGTCAACACCCGAAAATCTTTCGTATTTTTATATTCCCGAAAGAAGGATTATTGAACTAAAAGGGGATGAATAAATTTTTTGATTTTCTGGATAAATACAAATACGGATTGTTCGGTGCAATTGCCGTGTATGTCTTTGTTTTCTCATATCTCACTATTGGAAGTTATGAGCATTATTATCCCATCACACCTTTTTTTGAAGGACCAACCTTAGAAGTGCCGGAAGAAATTGAGCTTCAGGCTGAAAATATTGATGTCGCAAACATGAATGAGCCGGTTAAAAACGTGGTTCGCGACAGAAATGATACCCGAAAGCAAAGTGATGAAAACTGGAGCCAGAATAAATCGAGCTCTAAGGATGTAGAGCAGCAGGTAAAAGATCTGGAGCAACAATTCAAGGATGAATCCGGGGGAGAAGCAAAACGCGCACAAATTCAGCAAAAAATAGATCAGCTAAATAAAGAGCGCGAAGAGGCAAAGAAGAAAAAAAATAACTCCAAAGATAAAGCCAATAATACCGGTGGAGATAATGCTCCAAAGGGCAGAACCATGGTTGACTTTGAGCTCAGCGGACGAACAGCTCATGAAAATAATAACTGGCACATCAGGAATCCGGGTTATACTTGTCCTCAGGGTTCTGCTGGTCAGGTGGTCGTTAGAGTTAAAGTGGATCAAAGCGGTTCAGTAAGCAGCGTTTCAGTAGAATCTTCCAACGGAGCTAATTCCTGTATGATCGAACAGGCTTTGAAGTACGCGAGAATTAGCCGCTTTAATTATTCAGGCTCTGCTCCTAAAACTCAGGAAGGCTTTATTTACTATACATTCGTGTCTAATTGATTATTATTTGTGCGAAATTTCATCCGGAAAATAACACCCGATTTCTTACTCCATTTCTATCGTACCTATAAAAAGGAAAAGCGCAAGCACGAGCTCAAAAAGCAAATGGAATCCGGAAAAGTGATCAGCAAGGAAAAGCTGAAATCAGATCTGAGCGCTGCGGGAATTAAATCCGGTGATTCCGTTTTGGTTCATTCTTCCATGTCGCGCATTGGTTTTCTTGAAAATGGTCCTCAGACGTTCATTGAAGCTTTAATAGAAACTGTTGGAGAAAGCGGAAACATACTGATGCCAAATTCTCCTAATGCGTCTTTTCAGGAAGAGTACATACAAAACCTCGAAATTTTTGATGTATTGGAAGATAGATCCGCACTTGGGGCAATAACGGAGGCTTTTCGGACATATCCGGGAGCGGTTCGTTCCGCACACCCAACTGAACCTGTTTCTGCATACGGACCATTGAAAGAATATTTCACAGAAGGACATTTCGGTGAATTAACGCCTTACACTGAAAAAAGCCCCTATTTTCGACTGGCTGAAACGAAGGGTAAAATTCTATATGTTGGAGTTACGCTCGCAAATGCCGGAACCAGCTTGCATTTATTGGAAGATCACATTGGAGATTCTTTTCCCGATCCGGTGTACAGTTCTCAGATCTATAATGTAAAGATCCGGCATGCTGATGGTTCGATAAAAAGCATGCAAACAAAAGTGCACAATCCTGCTCAAAGCAAATTGAGAAAATGCGACGAATTAATTCCGCATTTCATTGAAAGCGGATCGATGGAAGAAGTGAAAATAGGAAATGCTGATTGTCTTGTAACGGATTCAAAAAAAATGCTGGACACGATGATCAAACTTTTTGAAGAGAAAAAAGTGACGATGTATAAACCCAATGGGTATAAATAAACGCTAAGGAATTCTTATATTTACAATCAAAAAAATTCAATATAATGTCAAAACGAAACTGGACGTCCATTAAGAAATATGAAGATATCCGATTCGAATTTTTCGAAGGAATTGGAAAAATAACGATCAACAGACCTAAGGTTTACAATGCTTTTCGTCCTGAAACTAATATGGAAATGCTTGACGCAATGGAAATTTGTCGTGAGCGTGGAGATATTGGTGTAATCGTTTTTACCGGTGAAGGCGATAAGGCTTTTTGTTCGGGTGGCGATCAGAATGTAAAAGGTGTTGGTGGTTATATTTCTGAAAATGGTGTTCCAAGATTAAATGTTTTGGATTTGCATAAAGCGATTCGCTCCATTCCTAAACCGGTTATTGCAATGGTAAATGGCTACGCAATTGGCGGCGGACATGTACTTCATGTAGTTTGTGATCTAACGATTGCTTCTGACAATGCAATTTTCGGTCAGACTGGTCCTAAAGTTGGAAGCTTTGATGCCGGTTTTGGCTCATCTTATCTGGCACGTCACGTCGGTCAAAAGAAAGCTCGTGAAATCTGGTTTACCTGCAATCAATATACTGCCGACGAAGCGGAAAAAATGGGAATGGTGAATAAAGTTGTTCCTTTGGCTGAGCTGGAAGACGTAACTGTTGACTGGTGCAAAACTATACTGAAACGAAGCCCGATGGCACTGCGAATGATCAAACGAGGTTTGAACGCCGAATTGGATGGTCAGCGTGGATTGATGGAATTCGCAGGCGATGCCACTTTAATGTATTATTTAATGGAAGAGGCTCAGGAAGGCAAAAATGCATTTCTTGAAAAACGTGAGCCGGACTTTCAGAAATTTCCAAAATTCCCTTGATGCAAAAATTCAAAATCCCTTCCTTACTGCTGCTTGTTGCGGCGTTTTTCTACTTCAGTTCGTTTACTGGCAGTGAGTTTCAAAATACTGATAAAAAACGGATTGTTCAGCCTGAACGGGAATTTAAGGCCGAATATGTCGTGGTATTTATAATAGATGGCCCCCGATATTCCGAAACATATGGTGACTCCGGTAGGGTGAATATTCCCTACATGAACACACAATTGTTGCCTCAGGCTGCATTTGTCGATAACTTCCGGAACAATGGCTCCACTTTCACGATTGCAGGTCATGCGGCGATTAGCACAGGTCGTTATCATCGCTTGTCGAATGACGGAACTCAACTTCCTAAATATCCTTCGATGTTTCAGCAATTTCTGGCTCAAAAGAATTTACCTGCCGAACAGGCCTGGATCATTGCCAGCAAAGGTAAATTGAATGTAATCGGGCAAACCAGAGATAAGAAATGGAAAGATAAACATTTACCAATGACTTACTGTGGTCCCGGAGGAAATAACGCCGGCTATGGTTACGATGCTGAAACTTACGAAAAGTCTATTGAAATTCTGAAAAAACACCATCCAAAGCTTGTGCTGATCAATATGCTTGACGTGGACTCATGGGCGCATGCAAATAATTGGGAGCGCTACATTAAAGGTATTCGCGATACAGATAAGCTCGCTTATGATATGTGGAATTTCATTCAGTCTGATTCCGTTTACAAGGACAAAACTGCGATGTTTATCACCAATGATCATGGAAGACACCTCGATGGTGTGAAAAATGGTTTTGTGAGTCACGGTGGTGGCTGCGAAGGCTGCAGACGCATGACACTTATTGCTTTGGGGCCTGATTTCAAGCAAAATTATCTGTGCACCAAACAATACGAGCAAATTGACATAAGCGCAACTATTGCAAAAATTCTCGAATTTGAAGTTCCGCACTCGAAAGGAAAATTTATGAGCGATTTGTTTATCGGGACGGATTAAGGTCGCGAAGATATTGCCGGATTGATTTTTCTTTGTAATTTATAACGCGTAGACAAATTATTATGCCGGAAAAAATATCGGGAGAGCTAAGTTCTTCCCAAATTGAAATATTGACCAGGACCAGAAGGAAATTACATCAGATTGCCGAGGTTTCGGGCCTGGAATCGCGGACGGCTGCCTTTATTGTTGATTTTCTGAAGGCTTTTGCTCCTGATGAATTAATTCCAAATGTGGGCGGAAGCGGAATATTAGCCGTTTATAACGGTTCACAAACGGGTAAACGACTCCTTTTTCGCGCGGAGCTTGATGCCTTACCAATCCGGGAGATAAATACTTTTGCCCACGCCTCAGAAACACCGGGAGTTTCCCATAAATGCGGACACGACGGTCACATGGCCTGTTTGCTTGGTCTGGCAATTATCCTTTCTCAAAAACGTCCGGAAAAAGGCTCTGTCGTTTTGTTATTTCAACCCGCAGAAGAAAATGGCGAAGGAGCCAAGGCTATGCTCAATGATCCTAAATTCGAACCGATAAACCCGGATTTCGTTTTCGCTTTTCATAATTTACCGGGATACAAATTAAACAAGCTAATCTTCAAGTCGGGTTCATTTACGGCTTCGGTAAAAAGTATTGTCCTGCGCTTTGAAGGTAAAACAGCTCATGCCGCAGAGCCGGAAAATGGTTTGAACCCTTCTGAGTCGATGACCGATTTTCTAAGTAAAATCCGATTATTTAGCAATAATGATCCGACGAGATCTGATTTTAAACTTATAACGATCGTTCATGTAAATATTGGCGATCTGGCTTATGGGATTTCTGCCGGATATGGAGAAATACACCTCACCGTGCGCGCCTGGAATGAAAAACACATGACCGGGCTAGTGGATGATATTTTACGAGAATTCCGGATAACAGAGGAGCAATCAGAACTAAAATGCAGCCATTATTTTCTTCAGGAATTTGCGGCTAATGAAAATGACGATGCGACATTGCAACTTTTACTAAGATCTGTTGAAACTTCCGGTTTGGAAGCCGAAGAACGCGCTTATCCTTTTAAATGGGGTGAGGATTTCGGAATCATGACAACAGAATTTAAGGGCTGTATGTTTGGACTGGGTTCAGGAGAACATCAGCCTGCGCTTCATAATCCGGATTATGATTTTCCTGATGAATTAATTCCTAAAGGAATTGCGATTTTCACATCCATTATTAAAAACCAACTGAATTAAAAAAATATGTTTGAAACCACCTCATTAACCATCAATAAAAGTGCTTATCAAAATAATCTGAAATTCATTCGCCAACACATTGGTGAAAAGGTCAAATTTTGCAG